>JAJFUJ010000133.1 GCA_021372475.1 Chloroflexota bacterium
CGTGATTGCCGAGGCTGGCGATGGTAATCAGGCCATTGCGATGGTCGACAAGTACCATCCGGATGTGCTTTTATTGGATATCAATATGCCGGGATTGACCGGTATTGAAGTCACGCAGCATCTCAAGCAAAGCCATCCTGATACCAAGATATTAATCCTGACTGCTTATGATGAAGACCCTTATGTATTTTCGCTGCTGCAGGCTGGGGCTAACGGATATTTGCTCAAAAATTGCGAGATCGACGAATTGCAGCGGGCGGTTCACTCGATTTTCTATGGGAAAACCGTTTTAAGTCCAAGTGTAGCAGATAAAATAGTGCGCCAGATCCAGCGCAACACACCCACGCACCCAAGCAATACCTCCACCGGGGATGACCTCACGAATCGCGAATTGGAAATTCTACGTCTTGCAGCCCGAGGGTACACAAATAAAGCTATCGGTCAGGAGATGGGCATCAGCGACCGCACGGCGCAAGGACATCTGGCTAACATCTATGCCAAACTCAACGTTGCCAGCCGTACGGAAGCCGTCACCGAGGCAGTGCGGCGAGGATTGATTACCCTTAGCTAATGCTCCTCACCGGAATCCTCTACGGGTTCTAAAATCTGCAGGGCGCGCGCCTGGTCTGCCTGGTTGACAAGCACCTTCACCAGGCCTAGCCCATCAATCGTGACGGCAATAGCCCGTGCAACCGATTGGTAGCTCAGTATCGCCGGTATCCCGTTTACCTCAAGCTTGCTCTTGGCTACTTCAGCGGCCAGCGGCCCTTGTGAAGTGAAGACAACGACCAGATGTTCTGACTGTGATTCCGTCATCTCAATGCTCCAGGTGGAGTATGCGCTCCAGGTTGCCGCCTTTGATTTGATCTCGTTCTGCAGGAGACAGACCATCGAGCAGCCTATCCAATGCCTCCAGGGTACCCCCACCCCACACCAGGCGTTCTACGCCGTAGGCATCGAGGACACGCTGAACTAGAGCGGCGAGATTACCGCGCCCAATCTCGTGCTCCAACCGCTCGAGTGCAGAGAGTTTTATGATCACCTGCGGATAACGCGCCAGCTCGAGTACTTGCGTGTATTCGGACTCAGAGCCGAGCCCTGGTTCGCCCAGGTGGTCGATCACCACCGGATACTCGGGATATCTCTCAAAGACGCCTGCCAGCCCTGCGGCCTGGTCGGGGCTGATATGCAACTCAATAACCAATCCCAGCCGACCAGCGGTGTACCACAAACTCTGGACCGCTTCATCCTGCCAACTAGCAAAATACGGTCTTCGTCCTCGGAAGGCATGAAAGCGCTGGGCAACGATACGCGGTTCGGCGTATACCATCTGCAGCAGTTTCTCTGCTGCCTGCGGGTCTTCCGGCAGGAAAAGGCATGCAGCCAGCAGGCGCTGTTGCTCAAGCGCCAGGGAGTACAATAAAAGCCGATGATCCTCGCCGTAGGGTTCCGGCTGGACGATGATACCCATATCGATACCGCGCTCAGCAAGCGAAGACAGATAGGTCTGCACAGGAAAACGCAAAGTATCATCTTGCGGTCGGTACGGCGCGTCCTGGGCGAAGGGGAACCAGTCCACCCAGTATGAAAAAAGATGTTGTGCCCATTCGATACGCACTAGCACTCCCCCTATGCTGTTCATGATAATAAAACAAGGGCTGACAAGCCCTTGATATAAACGCAGAGCCTCAAGTGACCTCTATCCTTCCCAGCTTACTCTTTGCTCAGAACTAAACATGGTCCCTTACGGGCTTCTGCTAGCTAGCCTACCTTCCGGCTCGCAAACCTCTGGTTCGCTAGAACCACAGGCCTGCTCTGCTGGCTTCCCGACGATCCCTCTCGGGTACCTTTCCGCCAGCTCACGGTTTACTTCAGGGACCAGCCCCTATGTATCCCGCCTACCGAACTTCGACCCTCGAACATAAAGCTAAGGAAGAACGTCAATCTCTCAAGGCTCTGCATCTATAACATAGCACATCCTGTCCAGGTTGTCAATGCCTATCGCTGCCAGTTTGCCGATCTGAACGTATTTGCACAGCATTTTACCAGCGTACAACGAGCGACCCGCTAAGGTTTTTCAACACGAGTTTATCACCCTGACGGACGTCAGCGCAGTTGAGTTGCCCGGCAGCTCCTTCGGCGGTATCCTGGGCAGTGGTTTGACGCGACGGTTGACGGATGTATGCTCCCTCGATTTTATCCAGAGGCAAATATAGCGTGACCTGAGCATCTTGCAGCCCGTTAATGGCTATCTCTGACTCTGAGAATTCGTGATTGAGCGTCTTGCGGCACTGGATACGCCCACTCTGCTGCTGCACAAATACGCGGCATTCCTTGCGGTACGACTTGTCCAGGTGATAATGTGCGCGGCCGTCGATCAGCAGCGTATCATCGCCGGTAAAAATTGGCGCGCCATCCGGGAATTTGAGCGCATATTCGACTGTGTTATCGGGTTTGTAACCGTTCATGATAAAAGCATTGCGGTGGCGCGATATAAAACCTTGCGGGTCGCGCTGCTCCGGCGTCTGGTAAAGGTGATCGATTTGCCATCCCATAGCGGCCAGCACCAGGCGCGGGAGGCGCGCGCCGTTGACATACTTGCTGATATCATGGTTAGCGATCCACTGCCCGCCGGTAATCTCAAAGGGAGTGGTCCCTCGACACCAAGATACTTTGCCTTGTCTCGTGCTGAGAGCATACACCCGTGTGTCTTCCCCCTTAGCCACGGTTGCGAGCACCGTGCTACCGGCGCCCGACTGCAGCACTTCGCAGACGCCGCCGGCCGAGGTGGTAGCCGCATGCTTGAGGAGCTGGCGGCCGCTGCGTACAGGCTTGGGCACTAAATCCATACGCTTCCAGGAAAAGTCGAGCTCACCCTCCAAAGGGGTGCTCAACTGCAGCCCGAGCAAATCGAGCAGCGCCTGATCTGCGTGGTTCAATGGCCCATAGAACATTACCTGCCCGCCATTATCGATCCACCGCGTCAGTGGCTTCCAATAACTGGCAGATGCCGGCGGAACCGGGGTATAGAGGATTGTGCCATCCAAAACACCGGTTTCGAGAGCTTTCGCCAGATACTCGGTGGAAACCACGCTGTTCAGCGGCAATCCGGCATCGATCGCTTTGGCTGTGAAAGCATCCCCAAACCAGAGCGTATCAGCCTGCTCGGGGCACGCAGCCATAAGCGAATGATACTCCTGGAAGGGATAAAGCCAGGTCAAAGGCCCCACCTGGTCGGCCAGATGGTCCAGCGCGGTCTCGAGATGCGGCATAAAGCTGCGAACCGTCTCGGGCTGCAAATTGGCATTTTCGTCATGCATAAAAGTGCCAAAGGCATACGGCTTGATGAGCTCACCTTCTGCGCCAATCAGGCTGATGCTTGCCGGAGCATACAAATCAAATGCGTTGCGGTCGTATGGGAAATCCTCCCATGGATTTTGGGGATACCAGGGGTCATGTAAATAAAAGCTCAAATCCCAATTCGGTGCATGCGCAATGCGTGACATATTGGCTGCCATCGCAAAGCCAACCGAGTCATCAAAAAAGACCGATACGGTGTACCCGAGCGGGAAATCCAATAACCGTCGGTCATACAAGTCCTTTAGCGGCACTCCTTTGGCCGCCAAGTCGATCCCCACCGGCCAGTTTGATCCCTGTGCGCTTACCTTTTGTACAGGCGCCTCGTTTTTATACATCAACCAAAAGTCAAGGATGTCTGCTGCCAACTCTGTATATGAAGCGAGGCCAAAGTGCGTTCCATCAAAGTTGCGCCCGACCAGGTTCCAGGGATAGGTGCCAAAGCCAAGGCCGTTTGAGAAACTGATGTTCTGGATATCCATCACTCGGCTGAAATGGGCAACCTGCTTGCCGAGGAAACGTCCAAAGGGCTCTCCCTCAGGGATACCGCACGGATAAGCGCCGTATTGGCGGGTATCCGCATGGAGCGTGCTTTTGTAATCGATCGAAACGCCGTGCCCGCCGCCCATGAAGCTAACGACCTCTGGATGCCAGACATAGCGAAACAACGACTCGCAGAACTCGGGACCAGGTTCGCACAGGCTGCCGATGGTTAGCGGCAACCCGAACATATCCTGAGCCGTCTGTTTGATGACACGGATGATGAGCTGCAGATCGCGATAGGTAAAATGGAACCAATTTTCCTTAAAAGGCCGCAGCGGGATCGGGTCAAAGGAAAAATGCGCATACTGCTGATTGTTATGCCCCTTGTAGTGGTCCCATTCGAACTCATCATCCAGATTGCCCGTCCAACGGTATATATGCTCGCCGTTGCCGATCGTCAGGCCAACCGAAATAGACTGTGCCCGTTCGATAAGCGGCCTCCACAATTCAAACATGGCCGTGACAACCGAACGCACGTGCTCCGGATTATTATCGGGGAAATAGCGCATCGTCACCGAAAAACCGGCGTTAAAACCAGTCTGCTTGATCATACCAAGCGGTGGAAACTCCATATCGACCTCCCTGAGGCGCTGCATAATATCTGAAATGCTAACACAGTTAACAAAGTGTATCAAGTGAGCAGTGGATTTGATCGAGGAAGTAGCGGTTATGAGATAACAAAAAGCAGAGCCTCAAGTGACCTTTGGCCTTCTCTGTTGTTGTATTCACCGCGTTTATGGAGTGTCTCCTCCACAGGTTCATGTCTAGTTCAATCCAGCTCCCCTGGGATAACCAGGCTTACCTTCTCCTGCCGGCCTCCCGATCGCGTCTTTACCGCTCTCTTTCTTCCGGCTTACAGTTCCCCTTCAGGGCTTGCGCCCTTCCGGTTTCTGCTTACTACCATAACCTTTTAATGAACACTCAGAGAAATTCATTAATCTCTCAAGACTCTGCACTATCAATATAGCACACCTAGTCCAGAATGTCAATAGATTTTACATGTGAATTATAAATTCCACTCGGATTCATATGGCCGGCTATCTTTCTCCGTAAAAATCGAACAGCATCTCGATCAGCCTGCCGTTGGCGCTGGCATTCGGCTGCCAGGGGCAAAAGGTCGGGTCGTTAGCTGCGTAGCGCTCCAGCATATAGTATTCTTTGCTCATCCCATAACGCATCTGCGCATAAAGCGTTTCGGCAGCCTTCTCCCGTTCACCGCGCGCCAACCAACCTTTGAACCACTGTAAATCCGAAGAGCTTACATACCAGGTGTAGCCAGCCCATGGATCTGCAAAATATCCCTGCGTCATCAGACATTCGGTCATCGGATCGGTCAACCCGTGCTGCATCCATCCCAATCGGCGCCAAAAACGCTCCAGCCTGCCAAAAAGAGCACTGTTCGGCTCAATAATGCCAGCCCTTATCAGATTAGACGGCCCGTCCCCCGCATAGGGTCCGGTAGGAGGGTAACTCTCAGCCATACCGAGTATGTTGGGCAGATAGATATCCTCTCGGCTTGCCTGGCCGATAGTTAACAGGGAGAGAGTCCGCTTCAGGCAGGCGCAGTAATCGCTGGCGATCGCCAGCAGCCGCGGGGCATCAGGATCATCTAGGGCTGCGAAGGCCTCAGCGACAGCCTGTAAGCCCATATACATAATGCCATCAGAAAAACACCAGTATTGGCCCTTCAATTGCCAGTCATGGCCGATGCCGGCCGGCAGCAAACCGTACCCCAGTGCATCGGGATCATCTCTGGTCTGGCTGCGCAGCCGTTCGATGTAGGCCACAGCCGCCAAGATTGGTCCGCGCCACTCTTGCAGCACCTGCGGATTGTGCTGATACAGCAAATGGGCGCCCAGGCCAAACAGCACGCCGCCCGTCTCATTTTGCCAATGCGGAGAGTTTGCTCCCATGAAACGGCCTGCTTCTTCGCCATCGACAATCTGGCGTTGGCGGAAGAATGCGTAGGCTTTTGCGGTCCATTCGTGCAAGCCCAAGCGGTCCAGAGCGCGCAGCCACTCCATCGCCTCGACCGGCCATACGCCGTCATATCTGCCCCCCTGGCGCGGCCAGACTTCGCCGGCACAGGTGGTGGCCAGCATTTGCAGCGATTGGCTCACCAGATGGTTGAACATCGGGACGAGCGTTGGCGGCAGCGCAGGTTTATGCTCGATTTTCAGCATCTGCGCACGCCAAAAGGCTTCCGCCTGTGCTTTTGCCTGGTTGTAGGCCTCTGC
Source organism: Chloroflexota bacterium (assembly GCA_021372475.1). Classification (GTDB taxonomy): domain Bacteria; phylum Chloroflexota; class Anaerolineae; order UBA1429; family UBA1429; genus JAJFUJ01. The sequence continues at coordinate 6,138 of JAJFUJ010000133.1, forward strand.
TGAAACTGCAGGGGGTTGAACGCCCATCGCCAGGTAAAGCTCTGCGCGAGCGCATCCCTCTAGCGCTATCTGCAGAGCCATCACGTTCTTAACCTGATAGCTGCCTGGCTCTTGCATCTGCCAAATCGTCGCGGCGCCTGACGGCAGGTTAATGCCCACCTGATGCATTCCATCGCTCAGCAGGCCGCCCTCTATCTTCCAGGTATTCGCAATCATATCCCAATGACCGAGCTGCGGACGGTAGGAAGCATAGTAATCGCCATCCATACCGATCAAAAGGCGGTCGAGGCCGCTGCGCAGCATCAAACCAACGCGAGCTGTACAGGCGGCCGGGGAGGGATTGCTTAACGTGAGTTTGATATAGGTCATTGGCTGCAGGGCTGTATCACAAAAAGCCTCCAGGTCAATCTGCAGCTCAGCCCATGCATATGTTAGGCTGGGGATCGGCGCGCCGTCGTCGCGAATATGCCAGCGGCTCTGAAGCCAGTCCGGAGCCTCGAATGGTTCGCCAAATAAAAAGCGCAGGCCAAAGTCATCGGGCTGCTGACCTTGCAGCGGCACGACGGCTTTGCTGATGACCTTGAAATCCGGCCACAAGGTGATCTGCCGGTTGGCCAGCGGCGGATGTAGATAAAGCTTGGTAGTCTTCGGCTGATCCCACATCACTGCTCATTTCCTTTACCGCGAACCTCGTCCACCCGCCCAAAGAACTCATCCTCCAGGGCAGGCAGCACTTTATCAGTCTTGACCGCGGTGATAAAGCTGGTCAACGCCTCAACCTCAATCGCAAGTAGTTTGCGGCCTTTTTCAGCGCTGGCAGTGCGGGCATCCCCGGCATAGTGTTCAGGATAGTTGGCGTACCAACTGATGCCTGAGAATGCGCCGGGCACATCCTGCGCCCGGTTCAGGGGAACCGCAGGCTCTGCGGGCACAGCATCCATCTTGACCAAATCAGGATAGCTGGCCAGGGTTACGCTGGTTTCGCATTCACAGGCGTGCCCATGCAGCGGACTCTCCAGAGCAGCCTTCCAGCGCGCCTGCTGCTCAGGTGTAAAGCTATCTTTGAACAAGTAGATGGTGTACGGCTTATGCTCCCACAGGCTGCACTGCGCCAGAAATCCCAGCAGATTGTTGTTTCCGCCGTGCCCGTTCAGCAAGATAATTTTCTTGAAACCGTTGCGCCCAATTTCATCCATAACACCTTGCAAGAGTTCAAGCAAGAGGGTAGGCTTGAGGGTTAGCGCCCCCGGGAAGCAGCGCGCCTCATAAATCTGCCCAAAGCAGAATTGCGGGAAAACCACCGCTGGCTCGCGCTCCGCAGCCAGGCAGGCAAGCTTGTGCGCGTTCAGCATATCGGTGCCTAAAGGCAGGTGATCGCTGTGGCGTTCCAGGACGCCTAACGCCAGTATGCAAACGCCCGTATCTTGTACAGCACGAGCAAAATCAGGCGCAGTCAACTGTTCCCACTGCATTTTGTCCCTCCCAAGTCGCTAAATTAACGGTTAATGTCGGTTATCTGCACATTATCCAAGTGAACCATGACAGCCTTGTTCTGGACGGCGATGCGCGTAATTCTGCCGGAAAACGCAAGCATGCTGCCTTCCTCAGGCGCTGCCTCGCTGGCATCCACATGCAACACGACTTGCGGCATCGCTATCGCCGCAGATGCATTCACATTGACCCACCACTCTGTGCTGCTGTGAGCCTGGAGCAAGGCGCCGGACCACTCAACTTCAGTACCAACCAGCGACCTGGCGTAAGCAACCCAATCGTCGGTGCTCTCATTAGCATAAGCAGTTTGAATAGCCTGGTAATCGCTGCCTGCAGTGGGCTCTGCGGTTGGTACGGCCTCAGTTGGTGAAGGTGTTATTGTTGGCGCTTCCTCAATCCAGGCTGTAGCGGCAGCTTCCTCCTCAACCCAGGCTGTAGCGGTAGCTTCGTCCTCATATGCAACATTCGCTGAAACGGTCGCGCTCATCGTCTCGGAATCTGTGCTGCTATCCATTAGCGAAGCAAGCAGACTTAGTAACACCGATACGACCACAACAATCGCCAACAGCACCCAGAGGCGCTTGCGGTTTGGCGGTGTGCGGCCATACGAATAAGGTGATTGTCTCACGGCTCTTTAGGCTCCTCTGGAACAACTAGAGGTAGTATAGCGAGTGCGCCTTCGGTGCGCAAGCCAACTCGTGTTTTCGTTTGGCATGGTCAAGATTTTCGGCTAGAATCTGAGCAGAATGTAGAAGGGAATAAGGGATGCGCTGTCATTATTCACTCATGCCCGCAGATATTATCGAAAAGGAGCATACCTTATTGCCGATGCTCAAAGCTGCTGGCGTCGACCAGATTTGGGTGGTCGACAGCCTTTCCGGCCGCCATGTGGCTGCGCCTGAGGCAACCGCTCAGGCGAAAAAGGTGCTGGATCGCAACGGCTTTGACAGCCGAGGATTTTGTAGTGTGCTTGTGGGGCATCCAGGCAACTCGTTGAATCCTGAGGATCCCACCCTGGAGCTCTCCATACCAGCTAACTGGCGCTATCGGATAGATCGGCACGGCACCCCCGTCCATTTTTGTGCCGATATTGAACCGCACATGACGACCGATAACGTTGCTGCCGTCCGCCAAATGAAGGAACTTGGCTTTGAGCAGTTCTTTGCGGATGACGACTTCCGTATGGGCAACTGGGGCAAGGAAATTCAGGGTTGCTTTTGTGATAACTGCCTGGCAGGCTTCAGCCAGCAGCTGGGGGTCACCATCTCGCGCACCGAGTTGAGCAAGGCTATCGAGCAAGTGGATGACGCTGCGCTCCTGGAGGAATGGGTAGCATTCAACTGCCGTAAAATCGAGAACCTGGCCGCCGCTTTGGCTGCGGAATGCAACCAGTTCGGCATCATGGTTATGCACCACGGTGACGAACGCCACGGGCTCGATCTGGCCGCCTGGCGTCGTGCCGATGCCGGCATGCTTATCCGCGTTGGCGAGATGTACTTTTCGGACGAGGGCTACAGCCAAACTGCCTGTAAGGCTAGCGAGCTGGCGAGTGTACTCCAGCACCTGACGTGTGTCGGCCGCGCCAACAGCTACAGCGAGACCACGATTTTTCCACCGCGCGCCCTCAGTCCTGAGCATTGGGTGCACAAGATGAAGTTGACCCTGGCAGCCGGCACAGAGAACCTCTTCTTTATGGGCGGGACCTGGATAATTGAGGACAAGTATTGGCAGGCTGAGACGGCGGCCCTGCCCGGTCTGCGCAGGCTCGCCATTCTGGCGGAACCCCAGCACCGATTTCCGCTTCATGTCGTTTCCGGCACCCACGGCGCTATGGGCGAGGCTATCGACCCACCCCCAGCGCCATTCCTGGCAGGGCTGCCCGCTATACCCGTCAGAGCGGCGCATATCCCTGCAGGCGGCCGGATTTTACTTGCCCTTGGAGAATATGAACTTGGTAAAGCCTGGGATACGGCGCTCCCGCAATATGATCTTATCGTGTGCGATGAGGATGCCCTGGAACGCAATCCCTCGCTGCGCCGCCATAAGCCTGTCATCCTGCCGGTGCGCATAAGGGATGGCAAGCCCGGTATCGTGGATGTTTTGCGCAACGCGCTCGAGCAGCATGCGCCCGACTACCCGCGGGTTATCGAGGGACGCGATGTGTGCCTCTTTTGGACAGGCGACGCTGTTTTATTGCTCAACATGCTGCCGCAGGAAAACCGCGGTGTACTCGGTTTCTATGATGCCCGGCGTTCGTTTACGCTGGCGCCTTTGGCAGCCGCATCTATCCCACTTGCCGGCCAAGCCCTTGGCGCTGTTCAGCTTATTGTATAATAATTAGGGGGATTAATATGGAGTATCGCCAACTCGGTCGTACCGGGTTCAAGGTTGGCGCATTAGGATTGGGTACAGAATACCTTATCGGCGCCGCGCGCGACCATATCGTAAAGATGATTCGTAGCGCGTACGAGCACGAGATCAACTATTTTGAACTTTTCCCCGCCAACCCGCTCTTTCGCGATGCCATGGGCGAGGCCTTTGCACCATTCCGCCAACAGGTTTTCCTGGGGGCGCACCTGGGAGCACAGGTTGTGGAGACGCAATATGATAAGACGCGCGACATCGCGGCCTGTCGCAGGTGGTTCGAGGATTTTCTGGCGCGCTACCATACAGATTATGTCGACGTACTGTTTCTGCACAACATCGATACTCAGGAAGATTACAATACTGTGATGGCGCCCGGCGGAGTCTGCGACCTAGCTCAGACATATCGTCGCAACGGAGCCGCTCGGGCGGTTGGTTTCAGCGGACATACCGTGAGTACCGCCTTGCAGGCTGTAGAAAGCGGTCTGATCGATGTGCTGTTGTTCCCAGTAAACCTGGCCGGCAATACCCTGGTTAGCCCGGAGGCCAACTCAATGGCCGGTATCCATGATCTGTTGCAGACTTGCGCGACCCGCGGCGTGGCCGTTATTGCGATGAAACCGTTCGCCGGCGGGCAATTGCTCGATCCGGCGCAGCCTAACCTCAAGTCAGTCACTGCCGCGCAGTGTCTGGCGTATACGCTGGCTCAGCCGGGCGTCGCCTGCGTGGTCCCCGGCTGCAAAAACGAACAAGAGCTTGAGCAGGCGCTTGCCTATTTCACTGCAAGCGCTGCCCAACGAGATTATGCCCAGGCCATCGTTGATGCTCAACAACATCCTGCCGGCGAATGCGTTTACTGCAACCACTGCTTGCCCTGCCCCGTCGAGATCGATATTGCCCGCTTGATGCGCCTGCTCGATAAAAGCCGCGGGCAAGCAAGTGAAACCTTGCGCGCGGCATACAACCAACTGAACGCCACCGCCAGCTACTGTGTGCGCTGCGGCGCCTGTGAAGAACGCTGCCCGTTCGGCGTAGCCGTGATGCAGCGAATGGAAGAGATGAGCGCATTGTATGGGATATAAGGAGGCAGCATGTTTCGTGACCTAGTACTAAGAAACCGCAGTTACCGACGGTTCGACCAGGGCGTCGCTATTGAGCGAAGCACTCTCGAGGAGTTGGTTGATTTGGCTCGCTGCAGCGCTTCTGCTGCTAATCGCCAACCGCTCAAGTATATTCTCTCAGTGGATGCCGAGCGCAACGCCGTCATCTTCAGTACACTGGCTTGGGCTGGCTACCTCAAGGATTGGGGCGGCCCTGCCGAAGGTGAACGCCCTAGCGCGTATATCGTGATCCTACTCGACCGCGATGTCAGCGCCAATGCTGGCTGCGACCACGGCATCGCCGCCCAGACGATCCTACTGGGGGCTTGCGAGCGCGGCTTGGGCGGATGTATGCTGGGCGCGATACAGCGCGATGACCTGCGCAAATTGCTAAAGATACCTGTCCGTTACGATATTTTGCTGGTGGTTGCGCTTGGCCAACCGGTAGAGGTCGTCGCGCTGGAAGAGATGCCCACGGACGGCGATATCAAATACTATCGTACAAGCGATATGGTCCACCATGTGCCCAAACGGGCTCTGCGCGATATCATCCTGGACTTGTAAGTATTCCATTCTGACGAGGCTGGTGTGATGCGGGAGAACGTCCTGGATTGGGTGTTGGAGCGATGCCGCGTGCCGGAGCCGCGAGAGATAGCGCTCTGGTTCGTTTCGCTGCCCGCGCGTGCAGCGCGCTACCTGGCTGACCCAGCCCATCTGGTATGCTGGAGCATTACAGCGCTTGCCCTGGTACTGCGCCTGGCATATCTAGACGCGGCGCCATTCGCGGCGCGTTCTGCCGAACAACTGCTGGCTTCATCTGCCATCCTTGAAGGCAACCTGCCTTTAACCGGCATACAGACCAGTAATGGGATCACAATGCCCGCACTGGGATCGTATTTGTACGCACTGCCCCTGCTCATCAGCCGCGATCCCAGATGGGTTACAGCCTTTACGGTGATCGTGAACGTCCTGGCGATTGTGCTAGCTTATGGGGTGCTCCAGCGCTGGTTCAACCAGCGCACTGCGGTTTTCGCGATGGGTCTGTGGGCTGCCAGCCCCTGGGCAATGCTGCAATCCCGTGAAATCGGCAGCGCTGCACTCGTGCCATTCTTGTGCATGCTTGTAATCTGCGGCTTGGAAATGGCGCTGCACCAACGCCAGCCGGCTGGCTGGCTGCTGGCATGGCTCGCTGGTTGGCTGTTGGTGAACCTCTCCTTATACTTTTGGCCGGTGCTTGTATTGCTTGCCCTAGTCAGCCTTTGCAATTGGCGAAATGCCAACTGGCCCTTGATTATGGTCGCTAGCGGCCTGGGCGTCATCCTGCTTGTCCCCTATCTTTATTATCAGAGTTATGTCAACTTTCGCGATATCGCGGCTGTGTTTGCTCCTGCCCAGGCTGATACAAAAGTTTGGGGATTCGACACCGTGCTGGCAGCCCTGCGCACAACAAGCGGCTTGGGTATCGCCGGTGTGACTGGCTCCGCTCGAGAGACCTTCCTCTCCCACAGGCTGCCCTGGAGCTTTATCGAGGCGGCTGCCGCCGTTATCCTGATGGCCGGCGCGCTTATCGGCAGCATCCGCGTATTTATCAAACTCAGCCGTTGGAATGAACGCAGCAGCGCAGCAGCCGACTTTATTACCTTTGCATGGATTGTGATCTGTCTGGCAGCGGCCGCCAAGCAGCCCGTGTCAAGTGGTACAGATTTTCTTGCGTTATATATTCCATTTGGATTTATTGCTTTTGGACGCATCTTGGACGGTATTTTTGACGCGGTTATCAAGTTCAAGTTTAAATATATAGGCTCAGCGGCCGTTGCGCAGATTCTGCTGATGCTCACCTTCGCTGCTCTGGAGTTGTGGCCGGTATATTCCACCCTGAACCTGCTTAGCCTGACCAACCGAGTTACTGCATTGGATGGTTACGGCCTGCCGCTGCGCTTTTGGATGCAGGCAGCCAGGTCGGCCGATACAGTTTTGAACGCGCAGCAGGCGAATACCCTGTACGTCGCCGGCGGAAGCCAACTCGGCGCCGGCTCCCGGACAGCCAGCCTGCGCTATTTGCTGCCCGATACGAATGTGATAAACTTGTGCCCAGATGACGGCCGGTGCCTGCTCATCCCGCTTTACCGGCCGATGTATTACCTCTCGCTGCAGCCTTCCCTAGAGACGCTGCATTTCCTGGCGCAAATTGGAGGGCGTGAAGTCGGGCTGACCACCCAGCTTGACAAGGGCGCCACAGCCCAGCTTTATGCGCTTCCGCCGGTAGCGGTTGATACGGTCGTATCCCTTATTCCGGAGCGCAAACTATGGTCTGTCGACGATGGACAGTTGTTTCTGGGATACTCCCTCGTCAGCGCCCAAGCCGGCCAGCAGGAAGTTATCTCCACTTTTTGGTCCTTCCAGGACGGCGCGTTTGACCAGCTTAGCCATGGTTTGGCCTTAAGGGCTTATGAAGATGAAGAAACGCTTGCTGAACAGCGTTCGAGCCTGGGCTTCGCCGAGCAATATTGGTCGATGGACAAAGTGTTCGTCAGATGGCTGATAGCCTCTGACCCAACGATATTGAGCGCCGGGCGCCGGACGCAACTCGGCATCTACCGTCTTCCTGATCACGTACTGAATCGAACGCTGGACGAAGATAGCGGAACGCCAAGTTTGGCTATCGAACTCGAACCGGCCAGCAATTACTAGTGAGGGACTCATATGGCTTTTACAGAAAATCTGGCAACTTGGCTATTGAATCAACTCGAGATGCTGCCATCCTCAATCCTGCATGACAAGACACAGGTGTCCCGCCGGGTGCTGGACCAATTCTATGGAGAGCGGGAGGCTGCCGAGCTCGCGGCGCTGCTGCAGCAGCCTGCAGAGGGCGGCGACCGCGCCTTGACAGTGTTATTGCCAGGCATTATGGGTTCACTGCTCTCCAGCATTCGCGGAATATCCGCGATGTTATGGATAAACACGGAAGTGTTTCTCAATGGCCAGATTAACTTGCTTGAGCTGGATGATGCTGGCACCGCTGACAGATCGCCGGATGTAGAGATAGCCGCTGTAGGTATGGAAAAGCTGTATTATCTCAGCCTGATTGTTGCCCTGGCTAATCGAACGCATTTGTTCGAGTTCCCGTATGACTGGCGCTATGCCAACGAAAGGAGCGCCGAACAGCTTCATCGCGCTTTGCTGCGCTGGTCGGCAGGTTACCCAGACCAGAAATTTGTGCTAATTGGCCACAGTATGGGCGGGCTGGTGATTCGTACTTATTTGGCGCTATACCCGGCCGAGGCCGAAAAGCTGGTCGGCAAAGTGATCCTGTTGGCATCCCCGCTATATGGTTCTCCCCTAGCAATAACGTATCTGGCCGGTAGCGCGCCAAATGAAGACTTTGGAGCAAAACTTAATCCGGCTAACGATTTGGTCAGGCTAATCAGCACTTTACCCTCAATGTACCAACTGCTGCCTCCCCCACGGGAGCTCTTCAGACCCAGCCGATATTATCCGGCCGATTGGGATTTGTATGACGCATCGGCCTGGGGAATCGCCACGGTGCGCCAGGAGCACCTGGACGGCGCACTGGCGATGTACAAGCTCCTGGATCAGGCAGATCCACAGATTCCCATTACGCAAATCGCGGGCAACGGCTACAAGACAATGACGGATGTGCGCAGGGAGGTTGACGGCATTGAAGTAAGATTCACTTCGGTGTACCATCAAGTTAACGACCAGGGAGGCGACGAACAAGTGCCGCTCTATTCTTCCTGGGATGCTCGCCTGACAACCTACTTTGTGGATGAACACCATCGGCAGATCCCGGGCAATACGCTGGTACATCAAGCTGTGCTTGATCTTATCGATGACCGAAGGCCGGCATTGCCTCAGGTTCCACTTGTCACTCCGCTGCTGAAACTGCCGGCAAGCACCACGTTGCTGCTCCATCAGTTTCAGGATTTCAGGCAGCGCCTGGAACAGGGGACATTTACCCGAGAGGATATTTCGCGGCTTTTCCCGGGCATTAGCGACTAGAAATGGAGGGTGTTGAAAAAGAGGTTCTGCCCTTATACTTGCCCACTGGGAAACAGGAAGCGTCATTCCGGCGCAGGCCGGAATCCAGTATTAATCTGATATGTAGTGTAATATATCATATAATAACAAGATTAAAAGCAAAACTCGGATGGACTCCTGCTTGCGCGCGAATGATCTGCGAGTTTGCAACCCTGTCTTTCAGACATTATGGTGTCTCCAATTGGACACTTTTTCCACACCCTCTAGAAATGGGTATTTATCATCCAGGCTGGAATGTGCTATAATATGCTGTTGATGTTGGGGCGCGTAAATCCTCTGCCTGGGTTTTGAGCTGCAACGTGATACGTTTTCCTCCTATTTTTACTGATTCGAAGGCATTTGAATGGATAAATTGACGCTCATACCCCTAGGCGGATTTGGCGAGTTTGGCAAGAATTGCACAGTACTAAAATATGGCGACGACCTGCTGGTCATCGATGTTGGGCTGCAGTTCCCCGATGATGATATGCCGGGCGTTGATCTCGTCATCCCCGATTTCACCTACCTGGTGCAACACCGCGCACAGATACAAGGTATCGTCTTTACGCACGGCCATGAGGACCACATCGGTGCCCTGCCATACCTCCTAGCTCAGATACCGGCAAAGCTCTACGCTACGCCGCTCACCCGTGGCCTCATCGAAGGTAAACTCCGCGAAGACCGGTTAATGTCCAGCGCAGAACTGCATACTATCCTGCCGGGCCAAGAGATTACGCTGGGAGCGTTCAAGGTCACAGCTTACCACGTGAATCATTCGATTCCGGATTCGATTGGCCTGGCGATTCGCACGCCCCTGGGCTTAGTCGTCCACACCGGTGACTTTAAGATAGACCACACGCCGATTGACGGCAAGACGATCGACCTCGGCGCCCTGGCCAAGCTCTCCATGGAAGGGGTGCTGCTGCTCCTTTCCGACAGCACCAATGCCGAATCGATCGGCTATACCATGTCAGAAAGCCGCATCATCGATTCGTTACAGCAAGTGTTCAGCCATGCGCAAGGCAGAATCATTATCGCTACCTTTGCGTCCCTGATTTCACGCATTCAACTGGTGATCCAAATCGCCGCTCAATTCGGCCGCAAGGTGGCAATTGCCGGACGCAGTATGGAGGAATCGATCAGCATAGCGGAGAAATTGGGCTATATCAGTTTCCCTGCCGGGCTGCGGATGCCGATTACCGCGATCAATGCCCTGCCGCCCAACGAAGTGTGCATCCTCGCCACCGGTTCACAAGGCGAGCCAACGGCGGCGCTCGGACGTATGGCCAAGGGGCATTTTCGGAATGTTACCATTAACGAAGGCGACACGGTCGTTTATTCATCCAAGGCCATTCCGGGCAATGAAACGGCCATCTATCGTACTATCGACGAGCTGTTCCGCCTGGGTGCGGATGTGATTTACGGCGAGCAGGCAGGTGTACATGTCTCAGGGCATGCGGCGCAGGAGGAACTCAAGTTGCTGCTGAACCTGCTGCGTCCGCTTTATTTTGTGCCGATGCACGGCGCCCATCGTATGTTATACCGCCATGCCCAACTGGCGTATTCGATAGGCTACAGCCGGGAGGATGTCTTTGTGTTGGAAAACGGCCATACGTTGGAGTGCACAGCAGCCGGCGCGCGCCTGGGTGAGGTGATAGCGGTTAATACCGTCTATGTCGATGGTTCGCTGGTAGGCGATGTTGGCAACACGGTGCTGCGAGACCGCATGACGCTATCTCAGGACGGCTTTGTGATTGCCAAAGTCACGGTGGACGGTGTATTGGGGCGTATTGCGCAAGTCCCTGAGCTCATCTCACAGGGATTCATCTGGGAGCCCACCTCGGCTGAACTATTGCACCAGGCGCAGGAAGCTATCGCGGGCATCGTCAGCTCATGCAATGGGGAATTTGATGCTGATACTCTGGCGCAGCGCGTCAAAGGCAGCCTGGAACGCCTCTTTTATAATGAAACCAAGAGGCGCCCCGTGGTTATTCCAATGATAATCCAGTCCTGAGAGCTGGCTATATCTACAGCGGTAGGTTGATGGGCTGGTGTAGCTCGCTCGAACGATAGCTGGCCAGCACAATTTCGAGCGCTTTATACCCATCTATTCCGGTGCATGGTGGTTGTTGGTCATTTAGTACGGCTTTTGCAAACCCCTCGACAATCGCCTGGCGGTCAGCCGCTTTGCCTACAAAGAAGAGTTCCTTCCACTCTCCCGGATTGCTCCCCTCGGCAGGTGCAGACATGTAGATCATCGGCTTGAGCAGAGTGCCCGAAGGGTTCAGGATGAGCTGCCCTTTGGTGCCATAGATCCGCGGTCCACCCAGCGTTTGATATTCACCGCCGTGCATAGCTGAGCCCGCTTGAATTACCCCAATTGCGCCATTGGCATAGCGCATAACCACGCCAATGGTATCTTCAACCTCGATATTGGTGGCCAGGGTATCGCTCTCTGCGTATACGCGGGTTACTTCGAGCCCGGTTACAAAGCGCACTGCGTTCAACTCGTGGCTCACATTCATCAGCAGAATGCCACCACCGGCCTGAGCTTTGGAGGTGCGCCAATCCGCCTTGACGCGCTGCGAGTACCCGCCTTGCCAATAACTTGCGGGTTTATTGGCAGCGGCGTTAAGGCGGACGGAGATGATATCACCCAGCACGCCGGCTCTGACCAACTCGGCCGCCTGGCGCTGGCCGTCATCCACCTGGTTGTAATATGCGACACCCAACTTGACGCCGGCCTTGTCGCATGCCATGATGAGCTTATCAGCATCCTCCAGGGTGGTGGCAATTGGCTTCTCGACTAAGACGTGCTTGCCGGCCTTAGCTGCCCGTATCCCCAGCGAGACGTGTAAAAAGTGCGGCGTGGCGATATAAACCGCGTCCACATCCGGGTTAGTGAATACAGCATCGGGGTCCGTAGTCGTCGGCACTGAGTAGAGATCTGCTAGGTCAGCCAGCGCCTCCGCACGGGTATCCATCAGCATGGCAATGCTGGTATAGGGTGAGGCTGCCAACCCGATGCAGGTTGCTGCGGATATCTCACCACAGCCGATTACACCAAATTTCAATTGTTTCATAAGGCCACCTTTCATCTCAAGTACAACTTGAATCTATATCCAACCAGGCGGGTCAAGTCGCTAAAAGTCGTCAACGCAGCCCCTGGCGGGCATAGTGGATAACCAAACGGCTCAGGCGCTCGGAGCGCGTATCCAGATAATGCAACACTGCGGATGCATCGCCTTTACATGTTTCTTTCAATAACCAGCCAATCGCCTTCTGTACTAGATCCGCTGAATCTGGCAGCAGCGCGTCGCATAAGTCAAACGCCAGCGGTATATCCCGTGCGATGCGCACATTACGCATGAGGCTCACCAACGCAGCGCGGCGCTTCCAGATGAGCGCCGCGCTCGCCCAGGACCAGAGCCAGTCAACCGGCGGTCCTTCTCGCAGCAGCACATGCGTCGTAACCTTGAGGCAAAAACTGTCGGTCGTTCCCCAGCACGTGAAATCCGCAATCCAACCGTCAAACAATGGCCAATCCGCCAGAGCAAAGCACTTGTGGTAGCGCTCCAGCAAGGCGTTGGCACAGGCGCCTTCTTCCATATAACCGCTGCGGTAAAGCTGCCCCGCCAGCCAGATAGCATCCTCAAAGGTACCCGATTGAGAAACCTGGCGCGCCAATTCGTGCCCTACGCGCAGGCTCAAACCGCTCGGGGTGCCGATGATGGGAGGATTTTCAGGGAAAAAGCGCCTGGCGCGCACAGCTATCTCTGGGCTGGCTTGTCTGCGCAAACTTTGCTGTGTAAAAGCCAGCCACTCGCTGCGCCTGGAATTGTCCGCAGCGCGTGTACTTGTTGACGCAACCGGCACATCCATTATGATTAACCTCAATAACCATTCCTGATAGATGCCAGGTCTAACGTGATTGAGCAGCTCTTCAGGCTTAACTATTGGTTCGCGCCGATAACTCACTCGTCTAACGCCGCGACGAATGGATTTTATATCGGGTTGGCGGCGTTATTTCTAGTCTTGTTGGTATGGGTATTGTATCAGATAATCAAGCGCAGGCAACACAAATTTTACAATTATCTATTTGTAGCTGCTGCGTTTGCCGGTATCTGTGGTGCAGCCAATCGTCGGTTGGACTTGGTGCCCTTTTCTCGATGGCAAACCGGCCTGCCGTTCGCCTTTACATTCGGCATCTTGTGCTGGCAACATTTACGACCAGATCTGACAACGCTTAATAACCATCGGAAAGCGCTTTTTGCATGGCAGCTTCCTTCCGGGCATCCCTCCTGCTTTGCTGCAGCATGTCAAGGATGCGCTCATTTAGTTTGTCTAACTATCCTTGTGAGCCTGTACGATTGGCCGCTCTGGACTGGCCCACTCTTCTGGGCGCTGATACTATCCCCACAAGCCGTACCGGCCGTGAGGCGCAGCCATTCCTGCACAGTATTGTGCGCCCTGGCGCCAGTTTACCTGCTGAGTATAATTGAGGCCGCCGCGCGTATCGGCTGGCATACCAGCCTGATTCCAGCACCCATCCCTGGATTAGTGCTGGGCATGTGCTGCGTATACGCGGCTGCATATCAGGTATTTACCAGTATTCATTCCAGGATTGTAGCGTACATTATCCGCATCGCTGCGGGCCTGGGATTCTGCTCTATATTGGCCTGGGCAGGCTGGATGTTCGCCACCCTCGCGGCGCGCGGTGTCTCTGGCAGCGACCCATACGGCTATATCCAGATGGCGCTCGACTGGGCGCGAACGGGCAGCTTCTTGCACCGCTATCCGCTTGTGTACGATATGCAGCGGCTTGGGATTAATCCTGAAGCAGCGCTGCATATTGGGTACCGCTTGCCACTGGTTGATGGGAATTTAGCCTCAACCGTCTGGCCATCCGGACACTCCTGGCTGCTGGGACTACTTGCGCGACTGCTGGGCGAGCCGGCGGTCTATTGGGGCACGCCGCTCCTGGCGCTGTTTGCCATTGCCACTACAGGAGGGTTCGCCTATTATCTGGCGCCGTTTACATCACCCATCCAGCGCAAAACCGCCGCGCTGCTGGCATCTTTGCTGGTAGCCACCTCCTTTGAGTTCGTAAGGTGGACACTGGTACATATGGCGGATATCTCAGCGCTGTTGTTTACTACCGCCTGTTTTAGCCTTGCCTGGCTGAGCAGGCGCCGGCGCGGCTGGCCTGCACTAGTGCTGGCCGTATTCTGCGGAATCACTCTCGGAATGGCCTATTGGGTGCGGCACACTCAGGTAGCGATGCTGCTGCCTTTGCTCCTCGTGTTGATATCCCCTGCGGAGCAAGACACACGCCGGATGCGGTTTGCCAGAGCTGCTGTTATGCTGGGTTGCGCTCTGGCTGCGGCTACTCCGGATCTGCTGTACCATCGCAGTACCTACGGCTCGTTCTGGCTGCCCGAATCCAAAGAGCTCCTCCACTACACGCTGCGGGCGATTCCTCAAACTACCTGGCTGCTCCTGAAGCAGTGGTCATCCCAACGCGAGTTTCTGCTGCTCCTGCCGTGGTTGGGCATCGGCGCTGTATATACCTTTCGTAAAGAGCGCCTAGCGGGCGCTTCGCTGGTGTTATGGCTGGCCGCTCTGTGGGCTATCCAGGCGCCGTATGCTCCGCTGCGCTTACGCGATTTGCTGCCCACCTTACCGGTGCTGGCATTCTTTGCCGCAGTCGGGATCGTCCAGAGCGTGCGCTGGTTGAGCAGGAAAGGTATCGGGGCTGCTTGGCTGTTGGCAGCTCTGGTCGCAGTGCTGATAACAATCCGCAGCACCAATGTGCTGTATCTCGTGCAGACGCGCGGGTTCAACAACTTTGGCTACCTGTGGGCCAGTCAGCGCGCCGAGTTCGAGAGGTTGGATGAATTGCTGCCGCGTGAGGCTCTCGTGGGCGCCGGGCTGCACAGCGGCGCGGTTGATATGTACGGCAAACGGACTGCATTTCAGGCTGCGCTGTGGTCTAGCGAGGAACTGCTGCGCTTTGCTGCCGACCAAACTGCCAGAGGCAGACCGGTGTATCTGCTGGATGACGGCACAACCATGAGCATGGTAATCAACGAACTGCGCTCTGCTAACCTGCTGCAGCCTGCCGCCACTTTGCACGGTGTACCCTACTATTTTCCGGGGGGCGGCAGCGATAACAAAGATATCGTGCTCTACCACGTTGTATCTGCACCGTAGGCTAACAACAGCCTTTTGTCTTGCTGCCAGCTTCCGAGGTGCAGCAGCCAGTCTGGGCCGTCTTTTCGCTGCAACAGCTAGAATTACCTGAACTAGAACAACAATTCTCGGTGATTTGGTTATTTGCACAGCAACCTGTATCCGCCGCCTGCACGGACGCCGAGCCGCAGCACGCGGACTCGCTCGACTTAGAACCGCAACAGGAAGAACCGTCGCAGCTTACCTCTTTGCCTGTCAGCGCCGCACGTATCATCGCTGAGGCGCAGCCGACCCCACTCTCCACTCGGATCGCACCAGTCAGGCAGTTGAGCGCGCAGGCGCCGCATTCCATGCAGTCTTCTGCCCTAATGAGCTGAGCGCGCTTGAGTTTGCTTCCAGCCATAACCGGCTCAGGTTCTGAGAAAACGCCGTGCGGGCAGACTTCGCTGCACATCCCGCAGCCGACGCACAGTTCGGGGTCATATACCAGGGTATTTTCAGCACAGGCAATTTCCATATCAGCCTCCCATTAGGTGCAGTATACTCAACGCAACGATGATCATAATACCCGGTGCAAACAAACCGGCCATCAGCGGGATAAAGGTCTTGATCTCACGAGCGACCCCGGTACGCGAGGTGATGGGCGTTGAGCCGGTAAAATTGAGCGCCAGATAGGCGCTGACCGGCGGCATCGCCAGCAAATACCCCAGAACCCAGCCTATACGCTGCCATAACGCCAGATCGCCGTTGCGCAGCCACGACCAGACCGCGAACACAACCGCCAGCGCGCCCCCTACCATAAACCCTTTGATGCTGAAACGTTTAGCGGGGAGCCACGGCAATAATATGGGCATCAGCACTACCCCGCCCAACACGGCTGCCACGGCCGCCAGCGCCGGCAGCCAGCCGCTCAGAAAATACAGCCCAACTGCAGCCGCCAGCGTGGGCAGAGCTGTATGCACCATCTCTACAGGGATCAACACCAAGCGGTCCTTCAGGTCAAAACGCACACGGCGCATGGCAGGCGTAGCGGCACCGGTGCGTAGAAATTCGGGCAGATCGGCCGCGCGCACCGGCCCGAAGGTAACCCGAAATCCTGTGGCGCGTCGCACCTGATCTGCGGCCACGCCGGGAGCGCCCAACTGCGGCAGGATGAGCTTGCGGTGTGTAACCACCTGGGCCAGGCCAGTTGCCTGGATGCGCTGGATGAGCTCGGTCGTGCCGAAGGTGCCTTTGCCCGCTGCACACCACACGTTGATGCCGAAGGTATCCAGCACCAGGATATAGCCAGCAATGCCATCCAGCGCCGAACGCAGGGCATCGAAGCTGAGCTGGTAATTGGCCGTGACGAATACCGGTGAATCAGGCGTGGGCGAATCCAGCGCATATAAACCGGGCACGACCCGCAACTGGTCGCGGCGGATGCCTACCCTGGCCAAAACGTGCAGCCAACGGTCATGTGAGGTAAGCTGTGAAGTGGCCGCAATTATGCTGGTAGTGGTCATCGGCATGCGCCATCCTTTCGCGATGCTTAGATAAATAGTTTAACGATTATTAAATTATAAGCAGCTCGCTGAGGTTAGCAAATAACGACTTTTGCTGTGCAACTAGGTATTCAGCCGCTAGCCAGCCAGGAGCACTCTGCGGGGGAGAGCTCGAGTGCGGCAGCATCCAAGCAAGCCTGTAGTTCATCCAGCGTGCGCGGGCCAATCACCGGGATCAGCGGATACGGCTTACGCAGCAGCCAGCTCAGCGCGACCTGGGTGGCGCTGGAGGCGCCCTTGCGCACGCCTAGCTCCTGGGCGCGGCACAGACGAGCATAGTTTTCTTGCGAGCCGTACACTTGCAGCATGCGCTGCCCGAAGGTATCCCGCTCATCTATCATGCCGGGTTGGTATGCTCCTGTGAAAAAGCCGCGCGCCGCGGCCGACCAAGAAAGCAGCGGAATCCTTGTGCGGGCGTGCCAGGCCTCGCCGGCGGCATCGACATTCACCAGTCGCGGGTAAAACGGCTCGGCTGCGGCTGCCAGGCTAAGATGGTTGCTCACGACCGTGAAGCCAGCCAGGCCGTGCTGAGCGGCGTAGGCATTAGCCTGATCGACGCGTTCGCAGCTCCAGTTTGATGCACCGATGGATTTGGCTCTGCCGGCCTCGACCTCACGGTTCAGGCGTTCGACAATCCTGCTCACTGCCACCGCAGGGTTGTCGCGGTGGAGGAGCAGCAGTTCCACATGAGTGGTTCGCAGCGCTGCCAGGCTGGCCACCATCTCACACGCTACCATCTCCTCAAAATCCTGGTCAGGCAGGATAGCCAGCGCACCGCCGTGCCCGCATTTGGTGATGATATTGACGCTGGAACGCACTCCGCGAGATTCGATCCACGCTCCTAGCACCTGCTCGCTCTCTCCCGCGCCATAGATGCGGCTGGTATCGAACAGGTTGCCGCCTGCAGCATAGAAATAATCCATCATCTCGAACCATTTGCGCACTCGGCAACGCGGCACGGCAGGCAGCCGAAGGCTACCTGCGTTACGGCGTTGCCTTGCGGGTACAGTTTATATGGGCGGCTCAGCAACACGGTCATCGGCAACCTCACTAGTCTTTGTATTATCAAGCAATTGTAGTCAACGGCGAACGCTGGGTAAAGCTGCAAGGCGCTTATTGACGGTAATCTCGTTAGTGATTAAGCTTGGCATATATTCATCCGGGAGGTCAGCCTTGCTGCAAAAGGAAATCGTCCTGCGCGCCATCGAACGCCGCAACCCGCCGAGAGTGCCGATCCACTATTGCAACCGCGACCTGGAGGCCTCGGATACCTTCACGGTAGGCTGGAATGCTGCCGCAGGGTTCGCGCCGCACGTGCAAGGCGAGAGCGAATGGGGCTTTGTCTGGCACAGTATGGATAATACGATGGGGCAGCCCAGCGCACATCCGCTGGCAGATTGGGGCAGGTTGGCCGACTACACGCCGCCCGACCCGTTTGCGCCCGGCCGCCTCGAACACCTCCCCTCCGCCCTGGACGAGAACAAAAACCGCTTCACCCGCTTTGCCGTCGGCATCAGCGGGTTCAACATTGCTACGTTTATCCGCGGTTATGAGGCGTTTTTGATGGATCTCTACGAGGCGCCGGAACGCGCCGAGCGGGTGCTGGATATGGTGTACGGCTTTGAGAACGGCCTGATTGCTCAACTCGAGCACGTTCCTGCCGACTGCGTCGTCTTTGGCGACGACTGGGGCACGCAGCGCGGCCTGATGATTCAACCTGCGCTGTTCAGAGCGGTCTTCAAGCCGCGCTATGTCGACCAGTTCGCCCGCATCCACGCCCAGGGCAAAAAGGTCTGGTTTCACACTTGCGGTAATGTGTGGGATATCATCGGCGACCTGCTCGACGCCGGCGTGGACGTGCTCGAGCTGCTGCAGCCAGATATCTTTGGCGTAGAACGCCTGGCCGATGCCTTCGGCGGCAAGGTATGTTTTTGCTGCTCGGTGGACCACCAGCGCCGCGCGATTTCGGGCACGCGCGATGAGATATTTAGCTATACGCGGCTTTTGCGCGACCAGTTAGGCCGTTATAACGGCGGGTTCATCGGCTACATTGAGGATTATGCCTCACTGGGGATGTCCGAGCAAAACTACCAATGGATCCGGCAGGCGTTTCACAGCCTCGAGCCGTATCCGACTTTTGCCGGCTGAGGGGCCAGGATGACGCTCTTGCTTGGGCTGGATATCGGCACTACCCATATCGGAGCGGGCGTATTTGAGCCGGGCGCACCTTCGCGCCTGGTGGCCAGCCTGCAATTGCCGAACACGGCCGCATATTACGAGGACGACCGAGCCGAGCTCGACCTGGGAGCTTTGTTTGCCCTGGTGCAACGCACCCTGCGGCAGGCCACCGATGCGCTGGGTTCGCGCGCCGCGGATATCGCCGGCATTGGGATAACCGGGCAGCAGCATGGGCTGGCCCTGCTCGGCCGGGATAACCAACCGCTCGCGCCGGCCATCACCTGGCAGGATCGGCGCACCCTGCAGCCTGACGCGGATAACAGGACAACGCTGGCGCGGTTTATTGAGCAGGCCGGCGGTCTCGAGGCATTTTACCCGATGGGCTGCATCCCGGCAGCCGGGTATCTCGGATCCAGCCTGTACTGGCTGCAGCAGCACACGCTGCCAGATAACGCCACTGCCTGCCTTATCCCTGATGCAGTATGTGCGTACCTGGCCGGCGCGCGTCCCATGACCGATCCAACCGATGCAGGCTCCACCGCACTCTACGACCTGGAACGCGGCGAGTGGTCGCGCAGTATCCTGCAAAATCTGCATATCTCTCTTGGTTTGCTGGCGCCAGTAGCACCCTCGGGCAGCTTGGCCGGCTGCTTAGGACCTGATGTCGCGGCTGCTACAGGATTGAAGGCAGGGCTGCCGGTGGCGGTAGCCCTGGGCGATAACCAGGCCAGTTTCCTCGGCAGCGTGCGCACGCCTGAAACGAGCCTGCTGCTGAACGTCGGCACTGGCGCCCAGTGCTCCGCGATGGCAGATACCTTTACCCGTCTGGATGGCCTGGATACGCGCAGTTTCCCGGGCGGCAGATACCTGCTGGTGGGAGCCGGGTTGTTCGGCGGGCGCTCGTATGCCTATCTGCAGAACTTGTTCCAACAGGTGGCCCGGCAGTTGCTCGGCATCGCCGCTCCCCCCGAGTTATACGAACAGATGAACGCCCTGGCTGCCGCGGTGCCGTCCGGCTGCGATGGGCTGCGCTGCCTGCCGCTCTTTAGCGGCACCCGCGCTGACCCCAAGCTGCGGGCGAGCTTCACCGGCATCTCGGCCGATAACCTCACGCCTGGGCATCTGACGCGCGCCCTGCTGGAAGGCATGTGCGAGGTTTTTTACAGTTTTGCGGAGCATATGCAGCCTTGCATCGGCCGGCGTGATGTACTGGTTGGCGCGGGCAACGGCATCCGCCGGAATCCCGTCTTGTGCCAGATCCTGGCAGGGCGCTGGGGCGTGCCCCTGCATCTGCCGGCCTGGGAGGAGGAAGCAACCGTTGGGGCGGCCTTATGCGCCGCGGTCGCTATCGGCTATGTGCACAATTGGGAGGCTGCCAG
>JAJFUJ010000135.1 GCA_021372475.1 Chloroflexota bacterium
ATTGAGCTCTTCATCGCACTTCACATAGAATGCCTGATTGGGCGTGGCGCCAAAGAGCGCACCCGAGCTCCAAACCGTCTTGAGGTAGGCCGTCACATCGCGGCGGACACGCGCCCACAGGTTCAAATCATTGGGCTCGAAAACTACCCACTGCGTACCCCGTTCGATCGATTCCTCGACCATATTGAACAGCCTGCGCACATTGATATAGCGCCAGGCTGGGTCGCTGGAAAGCGTACGTGCGCCCCATACCCGCAGGCCGCGGCCAGGGAACGAACGAATGCAGTTAATCCCGAGCGGATTCAAGCTATCCTGCTCCGACTGCGTGACCTGCACCGGCAGACCGGTCGCACCGCGCACCACCTCGTTAGCGGGCGCCTTGTGCACGCCGCGTTCGGCATCCGTGCGCGCATACACGCCCGCTATATGCCCGCTGGGCGGGACGCGCACCGTGCCTTTGCCTTTGACCATATCGGAAACTTCAATCCAGGGGTAGTAGAGGGCAGCGTATTTGCTGTCGTAATTTGCTTTCAGGCGCCACTCGCGCACTTGCTGCGGCTTGAGGTCCGGCGGGCAGTCAAGAATCGCAAAGCAGTACTTGACCTTTTCGCAGTGCTCGTATATCGCCTGCTGCACGGCTTGCACATCCGCCAATGACATCTCGCCCGCCTGGTAGCTCTTCATCAGGTCGGGCACAGCCAGTATGGTGACCTCATCCAGCGCCTCCAGGCCGCCCAGCCCGGTGCGCTCGGCCACCTCGCCGCGGTAATCCGCCACCGCAACCGGCTTGACCGGCACCGGCGGCGCGACCAGCTCAAAGGTGCCGACCGCCGGCAACACCCCGGCTTTGAGCACCTTGACGGTAATCACTTTGCTCTGGACAGCCGTCTCGACATAGGTATCGCCCTTGGCGGTCGTCAGGCCGCTGAACGACTCCTCGATCCCACCAGGAGCCTGAATTATCAGGGTAAAGGTCTCCTGCCCTTCGTCCGGCTTGACGGTTACCTTGGCGCCGGCTGCCTTGGCGCCTGACTTGGCTTGGATCTGAAGGACATCCGTGGGTTTTTCACCAGCAGAGAGCAGCCTGACCCCGAGCAAGGCTCCTTCGGGCGGAGCGACTGTCTTGATGCTGACGATATAGCAGCGGCCGCCGCCGTTCTGAAAGTAACCATAGACGGCATCAGGCAGATAGGCGCCATCAACAAAGGCGCCGAACTTGTCGACGAACTGCGACCAATTGACGACTGCCGTTGCCTTATTGAGCAGCGAAACGCTCCCACCACCATCAAGCTTTTCCTCTGCTTTGGCGGTGTAGCCAACGAAGGCTGCTACAGCGGTACCGACCGATTCAATGGGCTTGGTGCCGCGGTCCTCCTCGACAATATACACCCCGGGAGATAAATAGGTTGGCATATTCTTCCTTTGCTCCTTACACCGGCTAAGTCCATACCGATTTCCGCACTGCTGTTTCTATGGGTTCACCTCCCTGGATCTAGAAAGCGAGGTCATAGTGGGACAAGTCCTTATCCTGAGCCGGCACCTCGATAACACGTTCAACCTTTTTAGCTCCCACCTGAGCCTGTAGGTGAAACGACCCCGCCCTAACTCCTATAAAGCTGTAGCGTCCGAACATATCACTCGTGTTGGTAAGGCCAAGTTCCACGAGCCTTACTTTTACGCCGGCCAAAGGCTCAGCAGCGCCGTCGTTGCGGTGGATAATGCCGGCAACCTGCCATAGCGATTCGCCGACCGCACCCTGCGGAATCCGGCTGAACTGGATTTCTTTAGTCAGTACTAATGGTCCAGTAAAGGCTACCTGACGTTCCATCGCCACAGTTACAACATAGTTGATGGATGGGCGCAATTGGTTCTGCATCACGCTCCAGAGGTCGGGCAGGTTCTGGATGGCGATGGAAGGCTGCGCGGTTAGCGCTAGCACCGGATAGGGTTGGTAGCGCATATCGCCTTGCAGGGTTTCAGCCGGCAGCGTGCCGTGCGAGGCCAATACCGCCAGGACACGCCATAGAATGGCATGCTCATCCTCAGTCTGTTTTTGTGTCCAAACGGTGATAAGGTAGCTCAGGTTATAGCGCCGCGGCGCAAGCTTTTGGGTGACCCTGCCGTCCGGCAGCTTGTCGTTAATCCATTCCTGCGAGCGAAGCTCCAGGTTCTCGCGAATGTCATACAGGTAGAAATTGATAGTAGGGCGCGTCAGGCCGGCCGCCCAGTCGCCGGTCGGCTGATCAAAGCTAACGGTCACGCTGTCTTCAGCAAAACCCGCCTTGCTGAGCACCAGCTTACGGATGGATTCATCCAAGTCGTTGATCATTGATATGAACTCTCTTTATATGTCAATGTAGCGACTCGCGCGTATGCCGTAGCGTCCGCACCCCCAGCGCTGCTCTCGGCAGCGTATACCCGGCTTATCACTCATAGGCCACGTTCAATGCCTTTCTTATCAGGTCCCAGGGGCGCCTTCTTCCTCATCTTCCTCGTCAGGCGAACGCTGCTTACCCGGGGCAACTTCCTCTACTTCTTTTTCCTCTTTACCCTCTTCATCTTCCGGTTTATCCGCCTGACGCCGTAACGAATCGGCCTGCTCCTCCTCATCCAATGTCTCGTTTCCTTGTCGCGGAGTGCGCAGCATGTCCATGACCCTGTTAGCCACCTTCTCGGCATCGGCCTCCGCGGGGTCATCGACCGCGCCGACGCGCAGTTTAGCCTGAGGCGTATCATCAGCCTGCGTTACATGCGCCAATTCGTGAGCGATGATACGCTGCCCGCCGCTGGTTGCCGGCTGGTATTCGCCGGAAGCGAAAAAGATGTCGGAGCCGACGGTAAACGCTCGGGCGCCCATCTCACCCGCCAGGACATCCGCAGTTGGATCAGTATGAATCCGCACATCAGTTAGGTCCTTTCCTAGCGCGCTGCTCATTTGTGTTCTGGTCGCTGCTGCCAACGGTTGGCCGCGGCCAACCTCGCGCTGGATGATATCCTCTTCCTGCTCGGGCACGGTTCCGCCTTGCTCGCCCACCAGGCGCCTCAACGAATGGTTCGGGGCACGCCTGCCCAGGCGCTTGAGCACTTCAGGCGTCACTCGAGCAGGGATGCTAGGCTGCTCCTCATTGCGTTCTCTCCGTTGCGCAGGCCGTTCCTGGCGCACACGCCTCATACCAGAACTCTCGTTCTGCTTCTTGTCGAATTCCGCACTCTTCCCCATCTTGACCTCGTATGGCGATCCACCTTAATGCGAGCTTGGGATAAACTGAGACTCATCCACCAGCTTGCCCAGCTTTTGGAATTCACGCCGGGCTGCCCGCAGCAAATGGCTCATCCCGATGCAGCCGCCGTCACGCGCTGCCAAAAAAGCGGCGCTCTGCAGCACGTTGCGGATACTGCCGCCGGAAAACTTGAAGCGAGCTGCCAGCTCTTCGAGAGTGACATCGGTTGCGAGCGGTACCGTCTGCGGCAGAGTCTGGCGCCAGATGCGCAGGCGCGCTTCCTCGTTCGGGAATGGAAATTCGATGGCGAACTGCAGTCGGCGCAGAAATGCTTCGTCCAGGTTCTGGCGCAGATTGCTGGTGAGAATAGCTACTCCGTCGTATTCTTCAATTTTTTGTAGCAGGTAGCTTATCTCGATGTTGGCATAGCGATCATGAGCGTCCTTGGTTTCGGAACGTTTGCCAAATAGGGCATCGGCTTCGTCGAAAAAAAGAATCGCGTTCGAATCTTCCGCCTGGCTAAAGATGCGTTCGAGATTCTTTTCGGTTTCGCCGATGTACTTGCTGACGACGCCGGACAGGTCAATCTTGAATAGATCCAGCTCCAGTTCGCCGGCGATAACCTCGGCAGCCATCGTCTTGCCCGTGCCGGAGGGACCGGCAAATAGCGCAGAGAGGCCGCGCCCCCGCACAGCATTACAGGCGAACCCCCATGTGTCGAAGACGACATGGCGGTACTTGAACTGGTCGCACAGCTCATGAAGCTGCAGCAAGCGGTCCTCGGGAAGCACCAGATTTTCCCAGCGGTGGCGCGGCTCGACCCGGCGGGCCAACTGCCCTAGTTGTGAGCTGCTGACGGCGCGTGCGGCACTAAAAAGATCGTTCATCTGAATCAGGGGGGTATCTGGCTGACGCTGCCAGGCGGCATGGCGGGCCACCTGGGCAGCCTGATGGATTTGTTCAGCGCGCAGCCGATACCGTCCCGCCACCTGGGTAATATCCACATCCGCATGCAACGGCGCATCCGCCAGGGCCTGCTGCCAAAGGTTCAGACGCCCTGCATAATCGGGCGTCTGCTGTCGCAGCCTGGCTACATGCGGCGTATGTTGTGGCCAGGGGAGCACATTAGGGCGCGCGTTGCTCCATATGACCGGCAGCGGATGGCCATCAAGCGCATCAGCCCAGCACGCCAGCGCGTTAGCGCACTCTCCCGTTTCAACCTCGGGAAGGCGAACAAACAACACCGCCTGGTAAAGCAGCGATTCGCGTCTGGCCAGCGACGCCAGGGAGCGCTGTTCGGCCAAAGGACGGTCCGCCTCCAGTTCGGTGGTGATGAGCGCGCTCTTCCAACTGGCGCTCAGCGTTTGAGCTGCACGGCGCGCCGACCAGGCGTCCGCCACCAGGTGCAGCCACAACCCATCGAGCGGCGCACCTTCCATCAATGAGGCCAGTTCGCCATCGGATTCCACACCCAAAGCCAGGTTGTCGGTCGCGATGGGCTCGCCGGCGAGACGCAGGTGCGGCGGAAGCCGACCAGGTGCGAGCGACAGCAGATAATCTGCCAGAAACGGCTCTACCCGCAGACAATGATTCAGCAGCGGCGCTTCAGAATCACCGGGAAGGGCGCGCTCCAGGATGCGCTGCCTGATAAGAGGAGCATCATCTGTGAAAAGAGCGCGCGCGGTTATCCTTTCACTCAGCGACGGGCACAGCAAATTCAATATCAAATTGACGGTCGGGCGTTTGAGGGTGACATCATCCTGCAGATAAGCATAGATACGGCCGTACTTGGCATCGATTTCCGGCAGCAAACACAGCAACAGCGCATCAGCCTCAAAAGAGTCCAGTTGAAGGATCTCCAGAAAACGAGCCCAGGCAGATATTGGCTTCGTTCCTGGTGGCAAGGGTACGCGGCCAGAGGCGCTGGTATGGAGCGGATTTTCGCCAAAAGAACGCCTCAGGAGGGTTTCGAACTCGGCGTCGCTGATATATAAGCCGCGATAGGCGCTGTCTGCATCCGAGACATTAACGCGCAGCTCGGCCACGCGAGCTCGCAACAGCTCATCCATGCGCTGCAGCTCGCGTATTACCTCTTGCAGCATGCTCTGGGTCGATGGTGCTGAAGCGCACATTGATCCCCCCGGGGACACTACTACACAGTCAGCGGGGCAAGCATCACAAAACCAAGTTATGCCTGGATTGCGCCATTCAATTAATCGACTCTATGTCTCATTATAGGGTTGCCAACCAGCAGTGTCAATGGTTTATCGGCAGCCAAGGCTGAAAACAAAATATATCTTGACAATTCTTATAAACTTAATATATAATAAGTACGGTATAATGGATGCTGGACGGTATTAAGGCACAAGGAGGCAGGTATGGTAACAGAACTCAAGCGGGGAGTCTATTGGGTAGGAGTAGTCGATTGGAGCCTTAAGCACTTTCACGGTTATGAGCTCTCGACCCATCGTGGATCCACGTACAATGCGTATCTTTTAGTAGATGACAAAATAGCGCTGGTGGATACCGTCTGGGGCCCTTTTGCGGAACAGCTAATGGCCAATATTGCTGAGATTGTTGAGCCTGCACGCATCGATTATGTCATTGCCAATCATTCTGAGATAGACCATGCAGGCGCCCTGCCGGTGGTCATGCGCCATGCACCCAACGCCACTGTGGTGGTCTCCAAGCGCGGTCTGGACAGTGTGCCCGGGCACTTTCACCAGGCATGGAAGTTCCAAGCCGTACACACCGGCGATTCTATCAGCCTCGGTAAAAACAACTTGGTCTTTGTCGAGGCGCCGATGCTGCATTGGCCGGACAGCATGTTCACCTATTTGACGGGGCTGAACATCCTGATGCCGAACGATGCTTTCGGCCAGCATTATGCCACCGCTTTCCGTTATAACGACCAGGTGGATCAAACAGAGCTGTATGAAGAGGCATTGAAATATTACGCCAACATCCTGACGCCTTTCAGCGCCCGCGTGACGGCCAAGATCGAAGAGGTGCTCAAGCTCAATCTGCCGGTAGATATCATCGCCCCAAGCCACGGTGTTATCTGGCGCGACAATCCGCTGCAAATCGTCAACCAATACGCTCAGTGGGCCAAGCAGGAGCCTGAAAAACGCGCCGCTATTATTTATGACACGATGTGGGAAGGCACCCGCCACTTGGCTGAAGCCATCGGCGCGGGGCTGGCCAGCGAAGGCGTGCCGTTCGCTGCCCTCTACGTTCCGGTAAGTGACCGCAACGATATAATCACCCAGGTGTTCCGCTCGCGAGCGGTTATCGTCGGCTCACCGACCATCAACCGCGGATATCTCTCGACTTTGGCGCCGGTGATGGAGGATTTGCGCGGGTTGGAGTTCAAAAACAAGGTGGGCGCAGCCTTTGGCTGCTACGGCTGGAGCGGTGAAGCGGTCAAAATCATCGAAGAGCAGCTCAAGCAATACGGCATCGAGGTGGTTGCGCCAGCATTCAAGGCCAAGTGGCAGCCCAACACTGAGGACCTGGCGCGCTGCCGCGAGATGGGCGTTCAAATCGCACGCGCGAT
Organism: Chloroflexota bacterium; assembly: GCA_021372475.1. Classification (GTDB taxonomy): domain Bacteria; phylum Chloroflexota; class Anaerolineae; order UBA1429; family UBA1429; genus JAJFUJ01. The sequence goes on from JAJFUJ010000135.1 coordinate 6,778, forward strand.
GTAGCTATAAAGTACACGGCTGGCAAAAATGCCAGCCGTGCATGTTAGTTGCGCCCCATCGCCTTGAGCAATGTACTTAATGTGCCTCCCGGCAGCGACGTCCCGGACAGATTAACACCATGCAAGTCGGCACCTTCAAGCTGCGCATCCTCCAGGTCTGCTCCTTGCAGATTGGCACCTTGTAAGTTAGCTCCCTTTAGGTTCGTGCCACTGAAATCCGCGCCTTGGAGGTTCGCTTTGCGTAAATCGGCATCCTGCAAGTCAGCGTTAGAGAAATCTGCTCCCGTCAAATTACTGCCTTCGAACTTGACTCCGGCCAGCTTGGCCCCGCTCAGATCGACACCTTGAAGATTAATGCCACTAAGATCGAGCCCTGTGAGGTCCAGACTGCTCAAGTCTGCACCTTGCAAATTGGCGTGATTCATATTAGCGCCACGCAGTTTAGCGCCGGACAAGTCAGCACCTTGCAAGTTGGCGCGACGCAAATCGGCATCCCGCAGATCAGCATCGGAAAGGTCGGCTCCCTGCAGATTGACCCCTTCTAACTTGGCACCTTCCAACTGTGCGCCGGAGAGGTCGCAGCCCTGAAGGTTCAAACCAGCCAGGTCGCGCCCACTCAAGTTTGCTCCTGACGCAATTGTCTCCTCTTCTTCCTCATTCTGCTCCTCGCCGAGCCAAGGATCTGCAAGCGGTCTTGTCTCCGCTGTCGTAGCACTGGGTTCGCTCGGTACATCGAGTTGAGCGATTAATCTGGCAGCTTCATCAACCGATAATTTACCTTCGCTCAGCATATTCAGGATACGCATCGTTTCTTCCATATTTCTCTCCCTATTCGTGCGACTTGTTCAACTGCGCCAGCAGCTCGGCAGCTTGCTGCGCATTGATATCCCCATGATTCAACTGCTCCAGGATGCCGCGGCGCTGCTCTGCCAACTCGGCGTTCGCAGCTTCGGGAGCGGGCACCTCATACCCCAGTTCAGCGATAACCTCGTTCAGCTTGTTACGCAGGCCCCAATAGGATTGGCCCAGCTCGCGCTCCATCTCCTTCAGGTTGCCGCGGTTCTTGACAAACGAACCGAGGAAAGCCAGACTATCCTCAGAGAGACGGCAGAAACGGCATGGCTCGTAACGGGCTAAAACGATTGTTTCACACGATGAACACTGAAGCCGGGTGACCAGCATCGGCTGGCCGCAGTTCGGGCAGTTCGGTATTTTTTTATGCATAGCACCTCCTATATGTGAGTATAATACTAAATATTTAGCGTAAAGTCAATATATTTTTATCATATTTTTATAAATTACTAAAATAATAGGAGGAGTATGCGCATCGACGTACATTCGCATGTTCCTGGCTTTGGCTTGGCGGAAGGCAGTACCCTCGCCAACTTGATAGATGCCATGGATCGCCTTGAAATCGATTGGGCCTGGGTATCGGCGCCCCGCCTGGAGTGCACCCCGACACCCGATCAGGCACGTGAAGCCAACGACTTAGTGATTGCCGCGCTGCGTTCTTACCCCGCACGGCTAAAGGGTTACTGTTATATCAACCCTGGGTATCAACGAGAGGCGCTGGCAGAGTTGGAACGCTGCCTGAGAATCCCAGGGATGATCGGCATCAAGCTGTATTACCAGTATCGGGCTAACGATCCGGTGCAGTACCCGATCGCCGAGTATGCTATGAGCCGCGGGCTGCCAATTTTATTTCACGCCGCCAATACACCCGAGCTGACACGCGGCCTGGAGGCGGAGCGCAACCATTCCTCGTCACATGCCGGGCATATCGCCGAGTTGGCGCGGCGCTTCCCCGAGTTGATACTGATCGAAGCGCACCTGGGCGGCGGCGGTGACTGGGAATGGGCCATCAAAACCTTGTGCAGCGCCCCTAACGTTCGAGCAGATACGTCGGGATCGGTCATCGACGATGGCCTAGTGGATATGGCTGTTCGCGAGCTTGGCCTGAAACGCGTCGTATTTGGCACCGATCTCTCGGTGGAGGCCGGCGTCGGCAAGGTGCTGGCAGCCGAGTTGAGCGATGCCGAACGTGAATATATCTGGTGGCGCAACGCGCAGGCCATCCTGGAGGCACGCCGAACATGAGAATCTTCGATATCAATGCCTGGCTGGGCCATTATCCCTGGCGGCCGCTGCGCCACAATACGGCGCCGACGCTCCTGCAGTTGATGGATAAGGTCGGGATTGGGCAGGCAGTGGTCTCCTCGATCGAGGCTGTGTTTTTCACCAATCCGCAGACGGCCAATGAACAACTCTATCATGAAGCGCTGCCCTATGCCGAACGCCTGCTCCCATTCGCGACTATCAATCCCACTTATGCAGGCTGGGAGCACGACCTGGCGGTGTGCCACGAGCAGTGGCATATGGGCGGGTTGCGCGCTTTTCCGGTCCACCACGGCTACGCCTTGGGCGATAAAGCGTGTAGCGCCTTGCTGGCTGCAGCCCACGAACGCAAGCTGCCGGTCGCTTTCTGCGCCCGCCTGGTTGACCGCCGTCAGCACCACTGGCTCGATTCAACGGCCGATCTTGATCAGACGCTCCTGGCCAGCACCATCGCCAGCCACCCGGATAACCAATTTATGGTGCTCAACAGCCTGGCGCCGGCCGGCACCTGGGAAGCGTTGGCTGGGCAGCAGGTGTTGTTCGACATCTCGCGTATGACCGCGCTGGATATCGCGCTTACGCCTACCAGCTTTAATATCCCTTCTCTGATCCGCCTGCTGGGGATAAAACAGATTGCATTTGGCTCCGGCATACCGTTTTCCGTCCCGGACGCAGCGCTGGTCAAGCTGAATATCTTAAAGCTGGATGAGCCGGCCAGGAGCGCCATCGCGGGCGATAATGCTGCCCACATGCTCGGTCTTTAGGGAAACAGCGGTCGTTGAATCTGCGCGAAAATCGCCTTACTTGGTCGATAGGCGGTTTTCAAGTAAAGTAAAATAAGTAAACCGTAGAGGCCGACCACTGGATGAATATTTGCCGATAGGAGGCCTATGAACGATCCCAACAGGCAGGCCCAGATACCTGCACCTGAGAATCCTACAGCCATAAACCACTCGGCGCCCATGATTAACCGCAACCGAGGCTCATTTTGGCAGACCAGCGCCTTGGCTATCTGCGGCATAATCGTATTCACGGTATTGGTAGAGTTGTCTGCCAAATGGTTTCAGATCACCCTGAGTGGGTCAATGATGCTCATCGCAAGCATTGCGTTAACGGCGGTACCCACTTTATTATGGTTGACTGCTTTCTATCTGCTTGATCGCGATGAACCGGAACCTCGCCGATATGTTTTGGGCATTTTACTCCTGGGGGGATTCCTGGCGCTGACCGTTGCCATTCCCCTAACGCGTAATGTTTTTAGGGTGCAGGAATGGACGGGCTTGACTCCCTGGTATATGCAATTACTCTGCGCAATATTCACCGTCGGCTTTATCCAAGAGTTCTGCAAATACGCTGCGGTGCGTTATACCATTTACTTTAACGCCGCGTTCGATGAGCGTATCGACGGCATCATCTACGGCGCAGCGGCAGGATTGGGGTTTGGATCTGTCCTGGCCATCGAGCATCTCGTCCAGGCTGGCGGGGCCCAACTCAGTACGGCGGCTATACGCATCGCCATTACTACGCTGGCGCAAGCCAGTTTTGGAGGCATTACGGGCTACTTTATCGGCAGAGCCAAGTTCGACAATATGGGCAAGTGGTGGCTGCCCGGCGGCATCAGCCTGGCTGCCCTGCTCAATGGGTTGGTCACCTGGCTCCTCGGCGAAGTAAGCAGCCAGGGGCTGATGCTTACTCCCAGCAGCGGCCTGATTTTGGCTGGCGCCACCGCTGTGCTCGTGTTTATATTCCTGGCGTATCAGACGCGACGATTGGCGCAACATAAAGCTGATTAACCGCTAGTTTGAATCCGGCCGTAACTAGAGTGCACAATCTGTGCATAAAGGAGCAACAGATGGAAAACACAAAAAGCCGCAAAGTGAGCTGGTTCTGGTCTGGTGAAGAACCTGAGTGGCTTGTAATCGTTACCGTGTTGACCGCCCTGCTTATCGGCGGGTTTCTGATGTTCCTGGCAACCGGCAGGACAGATGTCCTCACGCTCGATAAACTGCGTGTCAGTTACCCGGCGCAGTGGCTAGCGTCGGAGGAAGAGCCTCCCGCATTCATGGCCGGCGCCCAGGATCTCACTTCGCAAGCCAGCGTCGCCATCATCATCCATCGCAAGCTTGACCCGCAGGCGCCCGTGACGATGGACGACCTTGCCACCGAGTTTTCCTTTGAATTAGCACAGAACACGCAGCTTTTCCGCGTGCTGGAAACCAAGTCAACCCAGGTGAACAGCAACAATGCCGTGATGGTCTCTTATGCCTATGTACTGGATAGCGCCACTTCATCCTATCAGTCAGCGCTGCCGCGCGTGATAAAAGGGGCAGCTTATCTGATCCCCTACCAGGGGCTGGTATATCTTGTGAACTTTCAGAATGAGGCTGCTGCCTGGCAGGAGGGCAGTGTGCAGCGCATGGTTAAGAGCATCAGGTTCGAGCAGTAACGCGAGCGCCCGTTGAGCATGGAGGCAGGGCTCCCCTGTCAGAGGATCCGCAGGTCGAGGAGGCTTGAGATGAAACGCATACGGAATGCAGGGCGCATC
>JAJFUJ010000146.1 GCA_021372475.1 Chloroflexota bacterium
TACCAGCATGTGGGAAATTCAAGATACCATCCAGGATACCCACACACTTACACTGCCTTCAGATTTACCAGCCGGCGGCTATACGTTAAGCGTCGGCATGTACTTGTTGAGCACAGGCCAGCGATTACCTATCATCCCAAGTTCACCTGTTGAAACAGATATTATGCTAGGGCCGTACTACCCTCAGCAGAGATAACAGCATGGCTCTTTCTGTACCACATAAGCAATCACGGGATATAGATGACCGGTTAGCCCGCTGGATAGTCTGTGCTCTGGTGCTAGTTGCGTTTGCCCTTGGCGTGTGGAAAAGTGACGCCAAGTCAATATGGTGGGATGAGAGCCTGAGCCTGCTGCGCGCTCAAGGCGGCCTGCACGATATCCTAATAAATCGTATTACTTTTGCTGGTGGAGAGTCTACCGACCAACATCCGCCGTTATATTTTCTTCTCCTGCGTGCTGTTATAAGCCTGGCGGGCGAGAACGATGTGGTTTTGCGATTTCCCTCCGCCTGTATGGCCGCCGCACTGGTGCCTCTGCTGTATATTCTGGGCAAACGTTTACGAAATAGTCGAGCCGGCGTCATTGCGGCCGGAATGGGCGCCCTCTCGCCTTTTATGCTCTGGTACGCCCAGGAAGCTCGCATGTATACCCTCGTCACCTTTCTCGGTTTGCTAAGCACATATGTATTATGGCGGGCAATTACTTCCGGCAAGTGGTATTTATACTTGTTATATGGCATTACTCTGGGCGCCGGATTATTAACCCAGTATCTATTTGTTTTGTTGTTTCCGGCTCAGCTTATCTTTGCATTAGCGTTGCGGCCTGCGAAGACTTCCCAGGCACATGAATATCCCTGGCAACGCTGGACTGGGATTGCTGGGTTGGCTATCCCACTCGGAATATTGCTCTTTGTCATACTCCTTGTGATACAGCGCATCCCAGAACTTGGCTCAAACCGGACATATGTCCCGCTATGGATGATAACGCGGGACGCATTCAATTCATTTGCGCTGGGTTTATCTGTAAATTACTTTGCTATATGGCCGTTGGACATTGTGTTCTGGCTCGTTTTCACCTGGGGGCTCGTATCTACGCTCAGTAAAACTGCAGCAGGTGCAGCAGAATCCCTTCCCGAAAATGTGCAACCGCGTCCGGCAGCCTTTCTTTTTCTGCTTGGTTACATTTTCCTCCCCATCATAGGCATATGGCTGTTTTCATTTATCAAACCGCTCTATATGGGCAGCCGATATTTGCTGATGTGCGTTCCCGCTTTTATATTGGGGGTTGCCCTTGGGCTTGAGAGCATCATCTCGCATCGCCGGATTTTAGGGGTTATTGTGCTGCTTGTCCTGCTAGGCAGCAGCGTCTATTCAATCTGCCGTTACTATACAGCCGCAGAATACAAGAATAAGGAAGACTACCGGTCTGCGGCATGCACCATCGCGCAAAATGAAAGCGCCGGCGATGTTATAGTAGTAAACGGCGCAGAGACAGAAGCAGCTTTCAAACACTACTATGAGGGGAACCTATCGGTTATCCCTATCCCTGAACTGAACCAATCCTGGGAGGATACTCAAAGGGAGTTGAATGACCTGGCACAGCGCTATGACCGTCTCTGGTTAGTGGAGGGCAACAAGCAGATTACCGACCCAACCGAACGTGTGCGTTATTGGTTTACCAGCAATACGATGATGCTAGGTGAGAGCGTGTATTCAGGATATGTGTATTCTGTAAGGCTCTCCAGCTATTTCTCGCACCCTACGACTATGAGTACTACTACATCCCCTAAGGAAGCGCTGGGTTCATTTGCGGGGCAACTTCAGCTCGATACATTTTCGCTGCGTTACTTGGATGCGGACGGCCAACCATCCCAGAGCGGGGGGAGCCGAATAACCCCTTGGGATGTCCCGGCGTCGGTGCCAGCCGGCCGTACTATTGGGCTGATGATTACAATGACAGTGCAGGTGCCTCTCCAGGATTACAAAACCTCGCTTCGCCTGCTGGATAACCAGGGGCGCCTGATAGCTCAGCGAGATGAAATACCCTATATCTATTTTCCCTCCAGCAAATGGCCGGTCGGGCAGGCTGTTCTATTTCAGGCACACCTCCGCATCCCTCTAGGAACTCCGCCGGGCAACTACCAACTCGCATTACTGATTTATCAAGAGGCGAACGGCCAGGCGTTGCGCTTTACTCCTAATGGTAATCCGAACGAGCAGGAATGGTACAAGGTAGCTGACATCCAAGTCTCAGAAGGGCAGCCATATTCCTACGAAGCGAATGACTTGCCAGACCAACTGACACGTCTAGTATTGCCCGCGCGTTTTGGACCTATTCAACTGCTGGGTTATAAACTGCCTGAAAAGGTCCAAGCAGGTGATTCGTTTACGCTGCCTATGTTTTGGCAAGCTGTAACACGGGTTTATCCGATTCCAGAGCTTGGTATAGAATGGCGGGATAGCTCTGGACAACGCATGGCTACGGCATATCTCGATCCTGTCTCGCCTGGTGATTCCCTTGCCCCGTGGCCGCAAGGCGCCAAAAGGCGTATGCTGTACACCCTGACTGTTCCACAGGATGCCCAGACCGGTTCGGTTTCTATATACCTTACGGCACGCCTAAAAGAGACCGGGAAACCTTATCATTTGTTTCGAGGCATTCTACCAGCATTTACAAGTGCATTTCGCCTGGGGACTATTGAAGTCGATAACAATTAAGCAGTGTAATAGTCCAAGGAAATATATAACTATATCAGCTAAAGTGTTGACTTTAGTTTTGCAAGGAAAGACAGAGCATGCAAGCTGAACCAGATAAAACCGATCAATTGCCAGAGCTTTCAGTCATTATCCCGGTGTACAACGAGGAACCTAATCTCTATCGGTTGTACCAGCAACTGATTGCGACGTTGGATAATATGCCCGAGAGCTGGGAGGTGATATTTATAGATGACGCCAGTCAGGACGGCAGCTTTGGAATCCTTAGCGAGCTGCATGATAAGGATAAGCGTATTCGCGTAATCCGCTTCCGGCGCAACTATGGTCAGACCGCGGGATTGAGTGCCGGCTTTGACCACGCGCGCGGGCAGATTGTGATTACCCTGGATGCCGACCTGCAGAATGATCCGGCGGATATCCCTATGCTGCTGGAAAAGATGCGCGAGGGTGGCTACGATATCGTCTCGGGCTGGCGTAAGGAGCGGAAAGATAATACACTGCTCCGCAAAGTGCCGTCCCATGTCGCGAATTGGCTTATATCCCGCGTTACCGGCGTGTATCTGCATGATTACGGTTGTTCGCTCAAACTGTACCGCAGTGAAGTGGTGCATAATGTGAGCCTTTACGGCGAGTTGCACCGTTTTGTCCCTGCCCTGGCGAGTTGGATGGGCGTCAGTATCCTAGAGGTTCCAGTTCACCATCATCCGCGTACCGCCGGTAAAAGTAAATATAACCTTTCACGCACGGGGCGCGTCCTGTTGGATCTGATCACTGTGAATTTCCTGTTGAATTACTCTGTGAAACCGATGCATATCTTTGGCAAGTGGGGCATTATCTCATTCCTGGTGGGTTTTGCTATCGCTCTATACCTCACCATCCTCAAACTGACGACGGGCGCTCAACTCGCTCAGCGCCCGCTGTTATTCCTGGCGATACTTCTTATTATCGTTGGGGTCCAATTTATCAGCATGGGTTTACTGGCAGAACTGCTAATCCGCATTTACTATGAAGCGCAGCACAAGCCGATCTATATGGTCCGAGAGGTACTAGATGACTGAGCGCAAGAAACACCTGAGCACCCTGGTCAGGATTGGCGTGACCGCGGTGTTGCTAGTTATTATTGCCTTTACAGTGGACCTAAGTCAGGTATGGCAGGTTGTGAGGCAAGCAAAATGGCTATATCTGGCGCTGGCTTGGCTACTGTACCAACTCGGTATTCTTGTACGCTCATTTCGTTGGCAGGAGCTGCTGCGCCTCAATGGTATAAAAATACCATTTGCCAAGTTAATTGAACTCTATTATGTAGGCACGTTCTTTAACAACTTTTTACCCACCGGCTTTGGCGGTGACGTCGTCAAGATGGTCGAGTTGTCGCACGCTGGGACTGACAGCGAATTGGCCGTATCAACAGTCTTGGCTGATCGGCTTATTGGGTTGGCCATGCTTTTATTGATGGCCTTGCTTGTATTGCCTTTCGGTTTTCGCCTGGTTCCTACGTCGGTTATCCTCGTCCTGCTAGCGATTATCCTGGGGTTTGCAGTAGGGATGGGACTGCTGATGAGCCGTTCATTTATAGCCTATATAAGCCGTTGGAACTTGATCGGCAAGCAGTTGGCGCGCCCCAAGATTGCATCTTTTCTCGCATCTTTTCGCAATTATCATTTCAGATCGCTTGGCAAAGCTTGGCTTGCTTCATTGCTTTTCAATCTTTTGCTTATTGTAGTCTACATTCTGCTTGGCAGAGCAGCCGGTGTAGATATCAACCCGATATATTTCTTCCTCTTTATCCCTATCATCTCTACACTGACAGTTCTGCCCATCTCTGTGAGCGGCTTGGGTGTGCGCGAAGGAAGCTATGTGCTTTTGTTTGGTAAAGCCGGAGTAGCCACCTCTCAAGCCTTGGCGATGTCGCTCTTGTTCTATGCGCTCAATGTGGTCACTGGCTTAACGGGCGGGATTATCTATCTCATCCAGAATATCCGCAGCACCAGGGTACATAATACAACCGACTAATTGGATAGTTTCTTTTTGACTTTAATTCTGAATTAAATAGATTAAGTAAATAAAGATAATTTAGCAGTCTTTTGGCAGGTGAAATATGGCCACCCGTAGAGAATATCACGGCAACATCCGCGCACCCGAGTTTCCAAAGGGAATCGAGTGGCTGAATACAACACAGCAACTTTCACTTGGCGCTTTCCGAGGGAAAATGGTGCTGCTGGATTTTTGGACATACGGCTGCATCAACTGTATGCATATTCTACTGGACCTCAAACGGCTCGAACAACAGTATCCCAATGAGCTTGTAGTGATTGGCGTTCATTCAGCCAAGTTCGCCAATGAGGCGGATTCTGCAAATATCAAGCGGATTATCGCCAGGTATGAAATCACACATCCGGTAGTAAACGACCGCAACATGATGATATGGCAGCAATATGGGATACGCGCCTGGCCTACAACCGTATTAATCGACCCGCAAGGCCGGGTTTTGGCCGCTCATTCGGGCGAAGGAGTATATGCGGCATACGCAAGCTTGATTCGCGAAGCAATCGTGCAATTCAAGCAGGATAACACGCTCCGCGATGATGCGCCGGTTATCCTGCGGTCGGTACAGTCCTCTGATAGGTACCTTGAGTTTCCGGGTAAAGTCATTATCGACGCTGTAAAGCAAGCACTAATTATCTCGGATTCTGGACATAACCGTATCGTTGTGGCCGGTCTCGATGGGGAGAATCGGACGATAATAGGCTCAGGCGCATCCGCTCTGCGCGATGGCGACCTGGACCATGCTGCCTTCAACAAGCCTCAGGGTCTGGCGGTTGAGGGTGAGTTGATCTACATCGCGGATACTGGTAACCACGCACTGCGCTGCGCCAATCTGGAATCCCGGCAGGTGGTCACCTTAGCCGGTGACGGGCAAATAACCTATCAAATTTTGGATGGTCTGGCAAAACGCATGCGCTTGAATTCACCCTGGGATCTGTGGCTGCGCGGAGGCCAGCTCTTTATTGCCATGGCCGGCCTGCATCAAATCTATATATACGATACTATTGAACGCACGATACGGTTGTACGCAGGTTCGGGACGCGAGGTGCTAGCAGATAATAAGCTGCTGGATGCCGGATTTGCGCAACCAAGCGGTTTGGTTTCGGATGACAGGACGCTGTATGTGGCCGATAGCGAAGCCAGCGCTATCAGAGCGGTTGATCTCGGAGCAAACGGAGAGGTGCGGACTCTGGTGGGGGCAGGTTTGTTCGATTTTGGGGATGTCGATGGCGCCCGCCCTGTGGCACGGCTGCAACACGCACTCGGTGTAGCGCTGGCGGGCGAAAAACTGTATATCGCGGACACATATAATCATAAAATCAAGCTGCTAAACCTAGCCAGCGGTGCAGTTAGCACCCTCCTGGGAGGTAAAGCCGGTTATCAGGATGGTTACTCCCCGGCTTTTTATGAACCGGGTGGCCTGACGACTTACAAGGGTAAACTCTATATTGCAGATACGAATAATCATGCGGTTCGCATTGCTAACCTGGAGACCCTGGAAGTGTCGACACTGGAGTTGCACGACAGCAGGCCAGCCTAGCACCGACTGCGCTGATATGTTTGGTTAGTACGAAAGGTATCAAACACAATGGATGACCATCGTGACATAATCCTCGATCCGGTTGTTGAATTACCTGAGCAATACATACTGACGCCCGGTTAACCCTCAAAGTTTACGTGGAAACTGCTGGAGCCAGGCAGCGGACAGTTGTAAGGGGCGCTCGAGTCCCAGGTATTAAAACCTGCGGTGCAGCTTCAGATATCGAACACTGCTGTGAAGGCAGAACTCGAAATGCACATTTATTTCTGCTTTGAGGCTGACATGGTTTGCACCCTGGAACGCCGTTCGAAAGGGGCTGACCAGAATGTATCAGCCGTTGCTGGCACTGTAACCATCGCGGTGCAAATACCAGGGATTGCCAGGGCTTAGGTGATTTCGACAATCCGGGCTCGCACCAGGCGTACCAGGTCGGCCGGAGCAAGCTGCAGGTTTACCCCGCGCCGCCCTGCGCTGACGAGGATTTGCCCGTGTTTCTGGCAGCTCTTATCGATAAATACCCTGAATCCCTTATTCATCAACGCCAGCGCCGAGATACCGCCCACCTGCAGACCTGTCAATGCCTCAGCCTCTACCTTGGTAGCCATACGCAGTTTTTTCTCATCGACAACCTGAGCCATCATTCTCAGATCGAGTTCCTTATTCCCCGGAACTATGGCCAATATGGGTTTGCCTTTGGTCGGAATGACGACAAGCGTTTTGAATACTACCTCGGCTGGAATGCCCAGCACTGCAGCCACGCCATCGGCCGAGTGTATTTCCTCAGCGAAGGTGTGTACCTGGTAGCGCACATGCGCACTGTCCAGCACCCGCATGGCGTTGGTCTTCTCACGTACCGACATTGCTATCCTCCTCTTGATACTGTTAGCATATATAACCCAGTGCCGGTATTTGTCCAGTAAGCCGGCTCAAGTATAATCGACAAAATACAAGCTCTCACCCTCTCCTGGCAGTGCTGCCACATCCAACGACGGCGCCTGGCTCAATAACCAGCGATTTACGAGACTGTTTGAGGCTTGCACATTTGTCGGGAGGGGAATAATGATTGTCATGAAGTTTGGCGGCACATCGGTCGGTAGTGGGGCGCGCATTGCGGGTGTTGCCGAGATCACGGCGCAGACGATGGCCAAAACTGGTGCCCCCCCGGTAATCGTCGTTTCTGCTATGAGCGGCGTTACGGATAAGTTGATTAAGGCCGCGACTCTGGCATCACAGGGAGACCGCAGAGCTTTTGCCCAGATTCGTGACGAACTCCAAGCCAAGCATGAGGAAGCTATTGGTGAATGCGTTCCTAACGCAGAATACGCTCGCTCCCTCAAGGCTGAAATATCCTCCTTGCTTACATGGTTCGAGACACTGTGCCTGAGCATCGCGACACTCGGTGAGCTGACAGCCCGCGGGATGGATGTCGTATCCGGAATGGGCGAACGCCTTTCCGCGCGCGTTGTCGCGGCCGCGTTGGTCAGCCACGGTATCAAGGCGCAGATGATTGAGGCGACTGAACTCATCGTAACCGATAACACCTTCGGCTCCGCGGTTCCTCAATTTGAGGCGACAACTGCCAAGTGCGCGCAGCGTATCACACCGCTTGTTGAAAGTGGCGTTGTTCCAGTCGTGACCGGCTTCATCGGCGCCACAGAGGATGGTATCCCCACGACGCTCGGGCGAGGCGGCAGCGATTATAGCGCCACGATACTAGGCCGCTGTTTACCGGCCACTGAAGTCTGGATCTGGACCGATGTGAACGGCGTTATGACGGCCGATCCGCGTATCGTGCCGGACGCCCGGACACTTTCGCACATCTCTTACGCGGAGATTGCCGAACTGGCTTTTTTTGGCGCCAAAGTGCTGCACCCCAAGACTATTCAGCCCGTTGTGCAAATGGGCATTCCTATCCGCGTGCTGAACTCGTTCGAACCGCAGAATGAAGGCACTCTGGTAAGCGCCGTTTCGTTGGAAATACCGATTATCAAAGGGATCACCGCAATACGCAACTTGAGCATGGTAACAGTAACTGGGAGTGGTATGCTCGGTGTACCAGGCGTTGCCGGACGTGTCTTTGGTGCGGTGGCGCGCAGCGGCGCAAGCGCTCTAATGATTACCCAGTCGTCATCGGAGCAGAATATCTGCTTTGTGGTGAAAACATCCGAGGCTAACGCAGTGGTTAAAAGCGTAGAGAAAGAATTCGAACTAGAGATGGCTCATCATGATGTTGATACCGTAAAAAACCAGGACCAGGTAGCCATAATCGCTGTGGTAGGCGCAGGTGCAACCGGCAACCCGGATATTGCTGGGCAGGTCTTTACTGCTCTGGCGGCGAGTTCGATCAATATTATTTCGATTGCCCAGGGTTCTACGGACTATAACTATAATCTCTCGATTGTCGTCTCTCAATCAAGCGCCGACGATGCAGTCCGAGCTATCCACAGCCGTTTCCAGCTCGATCAAATCTAGGTAACCAGAGAAAACATCAAAATGAAACCAATACGCGTAGGCATCCTTGGAGCAACTGGTACCGTTGGACAGCGCTTCATCAGCCTGTTGGAAGGGAATCCGTGGTTCGAGATTACTGCTTTGGCAGCTTCGGACCGGTCCGTCGGGATGCCCTATCACCAGGCATGCACATGGCGGGTATCCGCGGATTGCCCTGTGCATGTACGCGAGATGATTGTGCAAGCTTGTGAACCTGGCCTTGATTGTGAGCTGGTATTTTCTGCTCTGCCGGCAGAAATGGCCGGCGTGATCGAGCTGCAGATGGCCCAAGCTGGCTATGCTGTGCTGAGCAATGCCAGCAGCCATCGCCTGGATGACGACGTGCCTTTGTTAATTCCAGAGGTGAATCCCGAGCATACACTGCTGATTGCACAGCAGCGACAGCGACGTGGTTGGGATAAAGGATTCATCGTCACGAATCCGAATTGCTCCACCACAGGCCTTGTTTTGGCGCTAAAGCCGCTATATGATGCTTTTAAAATCCGCAAGGTGATGGTAACGACGCTGCAGGCTTTATCAGGGGCCGGCTATCCTGGCGTGCCGTCATTGGATAGCCTCGATAATGTTGTGCCATTCATCAAGGGTGAAGAGGAAAAGATGATCATTGAGCCTCGCAAATTACTGGGAGGCCTCAATGCTCCAAATGATGCAGTAGAGCTTGCGGATATGCGTATTAGCGCAGCGTGCAACCGTGTGGCAACGCGAGATGGACATCTCGAAACAGTGTCGGTAGAGCTGGGACAAAAGGCGAGTGTTGAAGAGGCAGTGTATGCTCTGCGCAGCTTTAGAAGTGCCCCTTACAGGTTAGGATGTCCTTCGGCCGCTGAGCCGGTGATTGTGGTGCGGGACGAGAGCGATAGGCCGCAGACGGTATTGGATCGGGATAGCGGACACGGTATGGCTGTCATAGTTGGCAGGGTAAGGCCGTGCTCGGTTTTGGACTTGAAATTCGTGGTGCTCTCGCATAACACAATACGCGGTGCGGCTGGGGGAGCAATCCTGAATGCCGAATTGCTTATCGCTCAAGGCTGGGTGAAATGAACTGGCAGCTAACCACACTAGCAGATTGTCTGGGTGATTTTGTCGTTTACCGTAATCTCGAGCCCGCCGACAGGTCGTTGAGCGGATTGCGTCAAGCCTGGCAGGATATCGGGCTTCGACAGTACGCAGTACCTCGCAAGGGAACTCCCGAACACGCTGCTTTTCTCTGGCATATGCTAGTGGAGGCCGGCCAAAAACGGGGAAGCGGGAAACCTCTCAGGCTCTTGGTGATAGGGGATACGTTGAGCGGTGATGGCGCGGTGGCCCAGCAACTAGGACGGCAGACGCCGACCTGGGCGTTCATCGGGCATGAACAGCCCGCACAACCTCCCCGCATCGAGGTGCAGAATGACATCGCGCTGGCTACCCGCTGGGGGAGCCTTGAAGAGTTCAATGCCTTGCTGGAAGATAAAGGTTTTAGGTGGGATAGCGGTGCAGCGCTTTTGCTGGATCTTGACAAAAGCCTGATTGGTGCCCGCGGGCGCAATGATCAAGTCATTGATGAGGCCAGGGTGGCCGCAGTACGCAGCACGGTATGCGGCTCACTGGAGGATTGCTATTCTGAAGAGACTTTTCGCAGGCTATATAACAAACTAAACCAATCTGCCTATCACTTTATCACCGCAGATAATCAGGACTATCTGGCCTATATCTGCTTAATGGTGATAGGGGGCATCATTCCCGAAGAAGAGCTGTGGCCGGCATTGGAGCTCAAGACCCTCGTCAGTATCGAGCAATTCGCAGCAAGCTGTGAAGCACGCCGCTGCCGTATGTCAGGGGCGCTGCTAGCTGCGCATGACGAGGTGCGCGGTGGACTCGAACGCAAGGATCCTACCCCCTTTAAAGAGTTCCGACGGGCAGAGTTCCTGGAGACTACCAGACGGATGAATAGCCTGTCTGTGGATGCAACTCAGGAGGATGTGTTGGCGCAGGAAATTGTGGTCACTGCTGAGGTATTCAGCCTGGCCAGGCATGCCGCTTCTCGAGGGGCGTTGGTGTTCGGCATCTCCGACAAACCCGATGAGGCCTCGACGCCTACGGCAGAGCTCTCTGCCCAGGGGTATCAGCCTATTCATCGCACAACCATGAAACTCTATGGCGAATGGCTCTTTAAATAAAATAAGCGGGGATCTAAATCCCCGCTTATTTTATCTATACCTATTCAGCGCATTGTCTCTGGAGTTGAGGCGCTTACTGCCGGATATTGGCTATATGCATCCGCCTCGAGCGAGGAGCGCTCGTACCAACCTGCGGCATTCCAATATGTCCAACCACAACTGTTAGCATCATCCGCAGCCTTGCGCTGTTGAAGCCGTTCTACTACACCGTATTCGATCCCATAGATGGAATAATGCTGTAGCCATGGGCGGATCTTAGTGCTGGTGCGCTCGTGGGCTGCCATGACGCTGCGATAGACTATCTCGTATGGATAAATTCCCGGGTTTGCATAGCCCAACTCACCCGGGCCAAACGTTGTCGGGTAGAGCATCGGGCAAAGATAATCTACATATGGGGCGATATCATCCATGGTTTGCCCAATTCCCATATCGTTGCCAGGCTCAACCCAGGGCACGAGGCCGAAGACATCCACGCTAAAGAACGCAGGCGTTTTCATCAGGGCTTCGTGGGAGGCGCCGATGAACTGTGCGATCACCCGCGTACGTGATTCATAATTAGCTTCCTGGCTGTAAAGCAATCCTGTGACTGAACCATCCGACGGGAAACGGATATAGTCATATTGCACCTCGTCGATCCCGAGATTTGCCAGCTCAACGGCAAGGTCAATATTG
>JAJFUJ010000001.1 GCA_021372475.1 Chloroflexota bacterium
GATGATTTGTTTATATGATGACATATCCACCCTCCTGATATGTTACGTGGGCACTGACGCTTTCCCTAGTCAAACAGACTACAGGCTGATGCTGTGGCTGCGATATGTTTTAACCATTTATTGCCTGGTCTGATTGTAACAGAATACGCGGCGACCTTCCAGCAAGATCGAAGAGACTCCACCCCATGCGTCAACGATGGGGGGAGCATCTGCCAGAGGTGGCTCAATTGCGGCAACATGACATACGATATCACGAGCAGCTTGTAATTCTGCGTGTGGTTCTCCGCCTGTCTGCCAGATAGATAACGTATCCTTTCCGGCAAGGTATGGCATATAGCGCCGCAGCGCTCTCGCCGGCGCCTGTTAGTTCCGGTGCATGCGGGTCCAGCGCCTAGAAGCATTATCTGGCCGCAGGTCATCGGATACGGCCAGATTGCTTTGGGCCAGGGATGCCGGCTTGCAAGTTACACCAGCGCTATCGGCAGCCGAAGTAGCCTTGCGGCTGACCCAGAAGGGTCAGCGTATCAGTAGCCAAACTGAGTTTGACCGCTGCCGAGTCGGCGTATCCAATCCAGCGCTGTCGGCCTGCGCCTCATGATTAAGGGGAGGTTCCCATTAACACCGCGGAGCGGGCGCAGCCATGAGGCGTAGGCCTGGGAGAATGTGACTAGTCTTCCATCTCAAAGCTAACCGAAACGCTTGCCCTGACACTGATTTGCCCGGGCGCCACGCTGCTATCCACACCAAGCGATGTTCCCTGATATTCCTGAATGATGTTTTGGGTCAGCGCTGAACCCCAGCGCGAGCCCCACCAAGCGCTGTAGCCTGACCACCAACTGCTTTGCTGCTCCTGGATGCTCATCGGCTTACCGATTGTCTGGTCCAGTTCCCCGGCCATAGCAACCGCCTTCTCCTGAGCAGCTTGAATAGCCAGTGCCCGCGCTTCATCGCGATATTTGCGCAGGTCGGTGGTGCGAAATTCGATGCCCTGCACATAATTTACTCCCGTATCAAGGACACCGGATAACAAATCCTCGAACCTGGCCAAGTCCGAAAGTGTAATCACCACGCTCTTGTGCACTACAAAGCCAACCGGATTGCATAGCTCATAGCAGCCCTCCGCATATCTTGGCTCGATGTCGATATAGTCTGTCTGGATGTGCTGCGGTGTGATGCCGAATTCGTCTGCCAGAGCCAGCACCTTCTTTACGATGGCATCGTTCTGGCCCTTGGCTATCGTAAGTTGATTATCGTGCGTTTCGATGCCCAAGGTTAGCACGACCTCATCAGGCACTACCCGCACCTCAGCTTCACCAGTGACATTCACTAGCCGCGGTGTGGTACTTGGTGTCCCTGACGCGTCAACTGAAACCCAACCAGCCAACATCAGGATAACTAACGCTGTACTTGCGACTATCGCTACCAGTTTTACCAACTTGCCTTCCATCGTGTACCCTCCTTCGCTTACCGTGTTTGGCCGTCGCCATACCATTTATCGTTGCTATCCACAGTGTAACCGATTCCGAAGGCAGGAGTGTGGCAGGCGCCAGACAACTGTGAGTCAGCTAGGGGCGCGGCGGGGATCAGTCCTAGGCAAAGGGGAAGGTACACGTCACGGTCAGGCCTTTTCCCTCCTGGCTCTGAAGGGTGAGCTGCCCGCCGTGTGCTTCTACAAGGGTGCATGCGATGGCCAGGCCTAGCCCACTGCCGCCCTCATCGCGCGAGCGGGCCTGATCAGCCCGGAAAAAACGTTCCCCGGCCCGGGACAGGGCTTCGGCGGACATGCCTACACCCTCGTCCTTCACCTCAATCTGCGCCATATTCTTGGGATTTTGACGAAGGGCAACCGATATGTTTCCGCCCGGCCTCGAATACTTGATGGCGTTATCCAACAGGTTCACCAGGATCAATTCTACCCGATCTTCATCAGCCAGCACCGGCGGAACACCTGCCTGTGCATCAAGATGCAGGGTGACATGCTTCTTTTCAGCTAACGGTCGCAGACGCTCGAAAACTCGGGCGATAACAGGAGCGAGAGCAAGGGAGTTAAGGTGCAGGTCAAGAGCGCTCGCATCCGCTCGGGATAGCAATAGCAGCCCATTGACCAATCGGATCATGCGGTCGGTCTCCCCTTCGATGGATGCCAAGAACCTGTCGCGCACCTCAAGGTCTTCCACTGCACCATCACGCAGCGTCTCTACCATCCCTTTCACCGTGGTCAGCGGGGTACGCAACTCGTGCGAAACGTCGGCTACGAGGTTCGCCTGCGCTTGTCGAGAGGCGCGCAAACGTTCGGTCATCTCATTAAAAGCGGTGCTTAGCCTGCCCAATTCATCGTGGGATTGGACAGGCACGCGTTGGTCAAGATTACCTTCTGCCACGGTGCCCGCCGCCTCCGTCAGGCGATAGAGGGGGCGCGTGATAGCACCAGAAAGCAGTACCCCTGCGCCCACGGTGAGCACCAGTGCCAGCAACGTAGCGAGCAGCCAGCGCAGGCGTAGGTCGTAAAGCACCGCCGTCATATCGCGCAACGGCTGGCTCAGGTAGATAACTCCGATCAAACGGCCGTCCGCCTGCCATGGCAGCGCCAAATCCATCGCCGCTGCACTGCCTGCGCCTTCCACGCTGCTGGATTGCGTGCCAGCCAGAGCTGCCGCAACCAGAGGATCGTCGGCCATACTCACTCCCTGGCTGTCCTGCATCGAATCCACCACGACTTTGCCCGTCACATCCAATATGCGAATGCGGGTATCGAGTTGGGTGCTGAGCTGCAGAGATGAGTTAGCCAAATAACCAAGCTCGGCCCCGACAGTAGAGCTTGTCTCCTTGGCAGGCGCTACGTTCAGGGTCTGAAGGGAGTAATTATTTGCTTGCTGCTGCAGCGTATTGGATGCCGACGAGACGGTGGCTTGCGCGGCTGTCCCGGCTAACGCACCGGGCATCAACGCCTGGGCAGTGATTTTTGCTTGCGCCAGCAGGCTATTCTGCATAGCCTGTAGAAAATAGCGATTCAGGAGCGATAAAAGCAGAAATCCCGAGAGCCCCATGGCTATGACGATGATAACCAGGTAACTTAGAGTGAGACGCTCCCGGATGCCGAACTGCATCCTCGATAATCTGTGTCCCTTGCCTCTAGATTCTTGCATGTGATTTATGCTATCAGCTTGTATCCCACGCTACGCACAGTGGTCACAATCTCTTGCTTCGTTACCTGCCGCAGCTTGAATCGCAGGCGCTTAATGGCAGCATCTACCACCCGCAGATCCCCATAGTAGTTATAGCCCCACACCTGAGCCAGCAGTTGTTCGCGGCTGAGTACCTGGCCAACGTGCCTGGTCAGCGCACTGAGGAGGTCAAACTCCTGCGCTGTAAGCTCCAGGACAATTGTTTCCCAGTACGCTTCTCGTCGCCTCAGGTCGAGGTTCAATGCGCCCGCGCGAACTACCTGGCCTGCTTCCTCGGAGGCCCGAACACCCGTCCGGCGCAGCACGTTTTTCACCCGCACCATGAGCTCGCGCACACTAAAGGGTTTGACTATATAATCGTCGGCCCCCAACTCCAGGCCCACCACGCGGTCGATCTCTGATTCGCGCGCGGTCAGCATAATTATCGGTATGTTCCCCTCACGGCGAATAGCGCGGCATACATCCAGGCCGTCGAGGCGGGGCAGCATCAGGTCCAGGATAATTAAATCGGGATGCTCGCGGCGCGCCATGGCCAGCGCCTCCTCGCCGTCTCGGGCGACCAATACCTGGTAATCCGCACGCTTGAGGTTATAGGTCAACAAGTCCACGATCGGTGGTTCGTCGTCCACCACCAGCACCAGTGCAGACACTTTAGACTCCTCCGATTTTTGGAGCTTAACCGAAAAGCAGGTGCCCGTCAATGCTCTCTGTGACACGCCGGTGACCGGCATGGGGCAGTTCAAGTACAGGCTGCTGATAAGGTGATGGTTTACGCGAGTACCGCAATTGGTAAGGAATGCTGCAAGATGTCGAATCTCGTTCGAGCATGGAATCTAGTGGAGGCCATACACGTTTCAGGCATTCGGGTAATATGATGCTCCCATTATGTCCTGCACCTGCGTTGCGCTGGAATCTTGCGTCTGCTCTGGCCCTCCTTCTCGATTGGTGTATGCGGGTAATGGTTGTCTCTATATTGGCAACGCACTGCTACCTTGAGTTAGGGATGACATTGAGATATCATAGGAAACAGTTTGGTGATAAGGTAGTGGAGATAGGATTTAGGCCACGTTCGTGGAGAAAAAGAGGAGGAACATGAGCAGTAAAATACGGGCCGGCGTTATCGGTCTTGGCATTCTGGGCAGTTCACATGCGGATTATCTAGCTAAAAGGCCGGATGTTGACCTTGTTGCATTAGCCGATCTGCGTATGGAAGCGGCCGAGGCTGTGGCGCAGCGCCTGGGCGTCAAGGCTTATAATAACTACGAGAGCATGCTCGCCGCTGAAAAGCTGGACCTGGTGGTGGTGGCCACGCCTGATCCCCTGCATCGTGCGCCGACCGTGGCCAGCCTGGAGGCGGGCGTGCCCAATATCCTTCAGGAAAAGCCTTTTGCGACCACTCGCGCAGATGCCGATGCCATCTATGAGGCGGTGCGAAAGCACAAAGCGCACTTTTTCATCAACTTTGCCAACCGCGTGGCGCCGCTCGATATTGCCACACGTTACGCTGTACAGGCAGGTTTATTGGGGCGCGTGGTTTACGGTGAGTCGCGCTTGGACGATAATATTTCGGTGCCTACCAAGATGTGGGGCAGCCGCACTAAGGACTGGGCGGCCGGCTCTTCGACTGCCTTCTTTTTGCTCAGCCATGTGGTGGACCTGCTGCGTTTTTACTTTGCCCCGGCCGAGGTGCGCGAGGTGTACGCCATCAGCCAGCGCGAGGTGCTGGGCTATACGCCCGACTTGTACGACGCCTTCCTGACGTTTGATTCGGGACTAAAGGTACGCGTCAAGGCCGAATGGATCAAGCACATCGACGATTTAGTTGAGTTCTATATGTGCTTCTCGGGCGCCGATGGCACCCTGATTTACAACAAGCGCGGCGCATTCGGCTGCGAGCCGGGTTGGCGCGCCAATATCAATAAGGCGATTGACGCCCAGACGCTGCTCACACACCAGACGCGCCTGGCAGAATTGGGCGTCAACGTTGCGGCCAAGCTGCACCGCCCGAGCCCGGAAGCCGGTGCGCTCAAGGCCGGCGGCGGCGAGCTCCTGCCGGCGCTCGAGTTCTATGGCCTCGGCTATAGCGAGTGGATGGCCTTGGACGGCCTGTTCATCGATGCTATCCAGGAGGATACGCTGACGCCCAAAGGCTGGCAAAACCTCGGTCCACTGCCCAGCCTGGAGGATGGCATGCGCCAATTTCAGGTGGTGGACGCCATCGTGCGTTCGGCGGAGATCGGCAAAGTGATTACCCTGGACTAAACAGGAGTAAGCTGTGAAGACGGTTAATGACAAACTCTGGCTGTGGTGCCACCAGGCCGGCAGCCATAACTATATCAAGCAGATTGGCGGACAGTCGCGCATCACGCCGGCCGATGCGCTCAGCTATATGGGCATCCCCAATAGTATCATGGTTACCTTCGGCGGGCTGCCAGAGCCGCCGCTCCTGCCGCATGCCCATGGGCTGGCCGGCGCGGATAAGTTAGTTTGGTCGATTGTCGGCGACAGCTCTTCCAAGCGCAATGATTCCTCCAGCGACCTGGAGGAGGTCATCGGCCTATCGCGCACCTGCTCCAACCTGAGCGGTGCCATCATGGACGACTTTTTCCACAAGCCGGATGTCAATGGTGCAATCAGCCGTTATAGCGTCGAACAGCTCACCTATTTTGCTGAACGCCTGCACACCGCCGTCCCTCCGCTCGATTTGTGGGTGGTGCTCTACGCCCACGACCTGGAACTACCCTTGGCGCCGCTGCTGGCGCCGTGCGATGTGGTCACCTTTTGGAGCTGGACGGCTGCCGAATTGCCGAACCTGCCCGACAACCTGGCCAAAGCGCGGGCGCTGGCGCCCGGCAAACGCCTGGAGCTGGGCTGCTATATGTGGGATTACGGCACCGGCACGGAGATGTCGGTTGAAAGTATGCGCTGGCAGTGCGAGCGGGGGCTGGCCCTGCTCAAAACCGGCGAGATTGACGGGATGATAATGCTTGCGAGCTGTATCTGCGACCTGAACCTCCCGGCTGTTGAGTGGACGCGCCGCTGGGTAGCGCAAGTAGGCAGACAGACGCTGGCTTGAGGCCTCGGGTAAGCCACAGCGGTCAGCTTGGTTTCAACCGAGCTGACCGCTGTGTTCATCCTCCATAGATAGTTGCTGTCGGTTATTCCGCCGGTGGGACCGTGACATCCGCGGATGATTCCGGCTGCGCTGGCTGCACCGCTTCTATAATCTGTACCGGCTTCGCCGATTGTGTGGGCTGCGCTGGCTGGACAACGGCGCGCTTTTCAAAGAGCGCAGCCACGCCGTCCTGCAACAGGTACCAGATGATCAGCGCGCCGATTACAGTGCCAACCGGGAAGCCTGCTAGGCACAGGATGGCCAGGATAATGGTTACCCAGCGCGCCCAGTTACGAAGCTGCAGCAGGCCTACACCAGCGGCAATGGCTAGGACGCTGCAGGCAGCGATGAGCAGCCCGCCCATAAAGAGTGCGAGCAGAGAGAGCCACCCGGCGTTTGCGGACGCGGCTGCCATCACGACTCCGACAATGAGCATCACGGCCAGCGCTACGATGCCCAATCCGCCCAGGATGAACTGCACGACGGCTATTACGGTAACGCCGTCAGGCCTCTTGACCGTATTATCACTTGTTGTCATGGAACTCTCCTATCCTTTATCGCTTTTGATATATATTATACGCCGCAAAGCGGCAGCGGTTGCTCTCGATGGGCAAACTCTATTGCGTATAGCGCCTGCCTTCATCGACCATCGCCAGGTAGTTATCCAAGGGGATATAGTTGGCCACGCTGTTGCCGGTGCCGAGGCAGTAACCTCCGCCCGGCTGGCATTTATCCAACGTACGGCGCACGCGCTCGCGCACAGCGGCCTCATCCGACCGGCACAGGAAATCGACGTCGATGCCGCCCAGCAGTGCGATGCGCTGCCCGTAGGTATCCTTAACCTCTTCCACCTGTTCGATGCTGTCCTCAAAGGAGTGTTTGCCGTCAATCCGCACATCGTCGATGAGGTCAGGCATTATTTCAGTCAGGTTGCCACAGGCATGCAAGATATAAGGCCTGCCGGCAGCGTGCGCCATGCCGGCCATCAACTTGTGTCCCGGCAGCACAAACTCACGCAAGTCGTCCGGCGAGATGAGCGTCCCCGACTTGTATCCCATATCGTCGCTGCCCCAGGCTATCTTGACACATTTGAACTGCAGGATTTGCTCGAGAGCGGCTTTATACAATATGATGAGCCGCTCGCTGATGGCCTTGACCAGGTCGCGCTGGTCATAGAGGGCATAGCATAGCGACTCATACCCAAACAGCCAAGTCAGGTGCTCTGCAAAATGGGCAAAACCGCCGCTGGCGATGATGCCCATATCCTCAGGCAGGTTGCGTTCGAACCACTCCAGCGTCTGGGTGGAGAGCTGGCTCGTTTGCGGCCATGGGAAAGCCTCATATTCCTCCCATGTGGTGATGGGCCCGCGGTGTTCATCCATATAACTGCGGCCGTTAGCGCGCTCCAGGGCAGCGGTATCGTCGGCGTGGTGATAGTTGAACTGAAAGTCGAGGCCCTGCACGGGACAGCGCACATAGTCGTACCCCAAGAAGCGTTGGATGGCTATCTGGCGCTGCAGCGGGTAAGCCGGATCGGTCGGATTGAGGTCGCTAACCAGGTCGAAGCGCTGACAAATGGCCTCCTGCACTTCTCCATCCAGAAAGAGCTCGATGTGGTGCACGCGCTTGGGTGTGCCCTTGCGCAGGATGCAATCGACCAGCCCTTGCCAATCAGGTGTGACGGATACTGAGAACGGTTTGCTCATGTGATTATCTACTCCTTGCAGGTCATGCGTTCGTATAGGAGCCGTCGGCGCGGTGGATGCGCCCCGTTTCAGAGAACTTGAAAGTCATGCCGGCGGCCTTCTCTTCGTTGAACTCGACCCCCAGTCCCGGGCCATCGGGCACACAATACATTGCGCCTTCCTGTTTTGGCTGGGTAGGGAAGAGCTCAGGGTCGTTGAAGCCGAGGTGCTCGGTGGGCGTGTTGCGCACCTCCAGCCAGGAAAAGTTCGGGCAGGCTGCGGCGACGTGCAACGTGGCGGCCGTGCAGATCGGCCCCAGCGGATTATGCGGCATCAAGTCAATATAATGTGTCTCAGCCCAGCCGGCTACCTTCATTGCCTCGGTGATGCCGCCTACGTTGCTGACGTCGATGCGCACATAGTTGGTAATGCCGCGCTCGATGAAGGGCACAAATGCCCATTTGCTCGAGAACTCTTCACCGATGGCAAAAGGCACATCCGTCATGGTGCGCAGCGCTTCATAGGCCTCGGGCGTCTCGTCGCGGATAGGTTCTTCGAGAAAGTCGAGCGTGCCAGACGGCATGCGCTGGCAAAAGCTGGCGGCCTCGGCCACGCTCAGGCGGTGGTGGTAATCGATCCCCAGCACCAGTTCGGAACCGAATTCCTCACGGATTTTCACCAGCCATTTGGCTGTCTCAGCAATCGACTCGCGCGGTTCGAACCTGTGCGGATCCTCCGGGTGCGGTTTGTGGTACATGCCGGTGCGGATGCAATTCCAGCCATTATCCAGGAGCAGGCGCACATCGTCGAGTAATTTCGGTCCGACTGGCGCCGATGTCGTGGCAAAGCAGGGCACCATCTCGCGCTGTTTGCCGCCCAGCAACTGGTACACGGGCACCCCCAGCGCCTTACCGGCGATATCATAGAGAGCGATATCGATAGCGGCGATGGCCGAGGTCAGCACGCGTCCGCCCTCGAAATACTGGCTGCGGTACATCTCTTGCCACAACGCACCGCGCCGCAGCGGATCCTTGCCCAACAGAAACTCGCGATAGTGTCTGACGGCTCCCTGAACCGCCAACTCGCGACTGGAGACGCCGCCCTCGCCATAACCGTAGATGCCCTCATCGGTCTCGACCTTGACGATCATCTGGTTGCGCATGCCTACCCAAACCGGGTAGGTCTTGATATCGGTTATCTTCATCCTGAACTCCTGAAACGCTGTATTAGCTGCAGTGTAAACGCATTCAACGCGCTCGACAACCGTACATGCATATGCGCAGTCTCTTGACTGTTTTGGCTTCCCTCCTGATTTGGCCTATGCTTAATATATTCGTTACGAGGAGTGATGCTGTGTACCGAGTATCCGTCAGACGCCATTTTGATGCTGCCCACTGGCTGCGCTGCTATCGCGGCAAGTGCGAGAATGTGCATGGGCACCGCTGGGAGATCGTCGTGTCTGTTGTCGGCAGCGTTCTGGATGATGAGGGGATGGCGTTTGATTTTACTGTCCTCAAGAAGGCGCTGGACGGCGTGCTCGACCGGTTTGATCACCGGAACCTCAACGAGATTCCGCCTTTTGACACCTTGAACCCTAGTTCGGAGAACATCGCGCGGGTGGTGTATGAAGAGTTGGGCGCCGTGCTGCCCGCTGTGCGCATTGCGCAAGTGGAAGCATGGGAATCCCCTGATGCCTGGGCTACCTATTCCCCTGATTAATCCGTTCGACTTGTCTATTTCCTGAAAGAGTCTGTTAATATTTGGTGAAACAACAACGGCTGTGATATAGTCACCGCCAGGCTAACATATGGAGGCATGTACGCCGTATGGCAAAACAAGTCAAGCCCAGCCAAAGCGAGTTCGATGAATGGTTGGGTGAGGATCTCGCAATAACTACTGAGGATTTCGATATCGAGGAATTTCCCGTGCTGCCGCTGCGCGACACGGTGGTTTACCCGCATATGGTGGCGCCTTTGTTTGTCGGGCGTGAACGCTCCGTTAAGGCTATCGAGGCTGCCATGGCCAACAACCAGCGGCTGGTGGCTTTGGCTCAACTGGATGAAGAACTGGAAGAGCCCGAGCCCCACGATCTGTATGTCATCGGCACTGAAGTAGTGGTGGGACGCATGCTGCGGATGCCCGATGGCACCATCTCGATTTGGGTTCAAGGCCAACGCCGCGTCAAGGTGCAGCGCTTTACCCAGCAGAACCCCTATCTCGCCGTCGAGGTAACCCCGGTCAAGGAGACCTCCGAGCAGGGGCTGGCCACCGAGGCTTTGATGCGCGCTGTGCTGGCGCTGTTCGAAAAGGTGGTGCAGTATAGCCGTAACATCCCGGATGATGCCTATGTCGCGGCGATGAACGCCGATGAACCCGGCTGGTTGGCCGACCTGGTGGCCTCAACTCTGGAGCTCTCGGTTGCCAAACGCCAGGAGCTGCTCGAGATGGCGGATGCTACGATGCGCCTGCAAAAGCTGAGCGTTATCCTGGCTTCTGAAATCGATGTGCTTGAACTGCAGAACCGCATCAATTCGCAGGTGCAGTCCGAAGTCGATAAATCGCAGCGTGAGTATTATTTGCACGAACAACTGCGCGTTATCCAAAACGAGCTGGGCGAGACCGACCCGTATCTGCAGGATGTCAATGAGCTCCGCGAAAAGCTGAGCCAGCTCAAGCTGCCCGATGAAGTGCGCAGCCGTGTGGAGAAGGAACTGGGGCGCCTAAGCAGTATGTCGTCCGCCTCCCCCGAGGTGGGCGTGATTCGTACTTACATCGATTGGATTCTGGAGCTGCCCTGGAATCAGTACACCGAGGATAAGCTCGATATCACCGAGGCTGCAAAAATCCTGGATGAGAGCCATTACGGCCTGCCTAAAGCCAAGGAGCGCATCCTCGAACACCTGGCGGTGCGCCAGTTGGCGGCCGACAAGATGAAGAACCCGATACTGTGCTTTGTTGGTCCTCCGGGTACCGGCAAAACCTCTCTGGGGAAATCGATTGCCCTGGCGCTGGGGCGCAAATTCGTGCGTATCAGCCTGGGCGGCATCCGCGACGAGGCTGAAATCCGCGGGCACCGCCGCACCTATGTGGGTGCGCTGCCGGGGCGGATTATCCAGACGATGCGCCGCGCCGAATCGAGCAATCCAGTCTTTATGCTGGATGAGATAGATAAAGTGGGCAGCGATTTCCGCGGCGATCCTTCAGCCGCCCTGCTGGAAGTGCTTGATCCCGAACAGAATTATGCCTTCTCTGACCATTATCTGGAACTCCCTTATGACCTTTCCAAGGTAATGTTCATTACCACGGCCAACACGCTGGAACCGGTGCCGCCTGCTCTGCTGGACCGTATGGAGGTCATCGAGTTCCCCGGCTATGTGGAGGAAGAGAAAATTGCCATCGCGCGCAAGTTCCTGATTCCCCATCAGCTCGAGCAAAACGGCATCAAGGCGCTTCACTTTACCGATAATGCCTTGAGCAGGCTTATCCGTGAATATACCCAGGAAGCCGGCGTGCGCAACCTTGACCGAGAGATCGCCAATATCTGCCGCAAGGCAGCCCGCCGTATCGCCGAGGGTAAACAACCGCCTCGCCAGGTCGTGGCGCAGTCGCTCGTCAGGTATATCGGCCCGCCGCGCTTTCTTATGAGCGATACCGAACAGCAGGATATGGTGGGCGTGGCTACGGGGCTGGCTTGGACCGAAGCCGGCGGCGATACCCTGTCGATCGAAGTGACGGTGATGAACGGCAAAGGTAACTTGCTTCTTACTGGTCAGTTGGGTGAGGTGATGCAGGAATCTGCACAGGCAGCCCTCTCTTATACTCGCTCGCGCGCCGACTCGCTGGGTATTAGCGATATCGATTTTGATAAAATCGATATTCATATTCACGTGCCCGAGGGCGCTGTGCCCAAGGATGGCCCTTCAGCCGGCATCACGATGGCCACAGCGCTCATCTCGGCTCTTACTGGGCGCGCCGTCAAGCATGGGGTGGCTATGACGGGCGAGATTACGCTGCGGGGCAGGGTGCTGCCCATCGGCGGTTTGCGCGAAAAGCTGCTGGCCGCTCGCCGTGCTGGCCTCACGACGGTCCTGGTGCCGGCGCGCAATCGCCCTGATATGATCGAGGTTCCGCGCCATCTGCAAAAAGGGATGAATTATATGTTTGTTGAGCGGATGGATGATGTGCTGCCGTTGGCGCTGCAGGATAAACCGATGCCTGTTTCCGCGACTAAAGCGCGGCGTCAGAAAGCTGCGCTGCCGGAAGCCTAGCGTCTGGCGGCAGAGCTGCTAACCAAGGTAAGATAGGCCGGGTCGTGCGACAGGCTGCGCAGCAACTGCTCCAGCCCGGCCTGCCAGCCGTCCTCTTTATTTACCCAGATACGTCCGCCGCGCGCACTGATACGCTGGTCCAGCGCCTCGATGCGCCGGGCCAGCGTGGGCGGCAGCGATTGCACCAGGCTGAGCGCGATGCGCCCTTCTTCCATCCCCACCGAACTTACGCCGGTTTGTGCTGCCAGCAGGCGGATGCGCAGGATATACAACAGGTTATTGACCGGTTCCGGTATACCGCCGAAACGGTCGCTCATCTCTGCTGTCAGTTCCTCAATCTCGTCCATACTTTCCACCCGCGCCAGGCGGCGGTATAAACGCAACCGCAGGGTATTATCCTCTAGGTAAGCTTCCGGCAGGTAGGTGGACAAAGGCAGGTCGATTGTCGGCCCCACGTTCAGCGCGAGCACCTCGGCTGATAGGCGCTGCTGAGCGCGCCGGATGGCCTGCATGCTGTCGCCGCTCTCGGCGCGCAGTTCCTGCACGGCTTCCTGCAACAGGCGCACATACAAGTCGTAGCCGATAGCCGCGATATGGCCGTGCTGTTCAGCGCCCAACACCTCGCCGGCGCCGCGAATCTCCATATCTTGCATCGCTACACGGAATCCTGCGCCCAGCTCCGTTGCTTCCTGGATGGTCTGCAGTCGCCGTCGGGCTATCTCGGAAAGCGGAAAGGCCGCATTATAGAGCAAGTAGGCGTAGGCGCGGTTAACGCCGCGTCCTACGCGCCCGCGCAACTGATAAAGCTGCGCCAGGCCAAAGGTATCGGCGCGGTCGATGATGATGGTGTTAACGTTGGGAATATCCAGGCCGCTCTCGATAATCGTGGTGCACAGGAGCACATTGTGCTCGCCCTGGGCAAAGCCGAGCATTACCTGCGCCAGCTCGTTTTCGGCCATCTGCCCGTGTCCGATGGTGATAGAAGCCTCGGGCACCAGCTCCTGCAGCTCATCGGCTACGGCATAAATATCCTGCACGCGATTATGCACGTAGAACACCTGCCCACCGCGATCGAGTTCACGCAGGATGGCCTTACGCACCAGGGCGACATCATACGGCGCCACCGTGGTGCGCACGGGCAGGCGGTCCTCGGGCGGAGTGTCGATGACGCTCATATCGCGCGCACCGGAGAGCGCCAGGTAGAGCGTGCGCGGGATTGGCGTGGCCGTCAGCGTCAGCACATCCACCTCGTGGCGGAGCTGCTTGAGCTTTTCCTTGTGACTGACCCCAAAGCGCTGCTCCTCGTCGATAATCAAGAGGCCAAGGTCCTTGAAGGCTACGTCGTTCGAAAGCAGGCGGTGTGTGCCGATAACGATATCGATGCGTCCGCTGCTCAACCCTTCGATGATGTCGTCCTGCTCCGCATCCGAGCGGAAGCGTGAGAGCATATCCACTGAAACTGGAAAGGCGCGCAGCCTGCGCCGGAAGGTGTAAAAGTGCTGCTGAGCCAGCACGGTAGTCGGCACGAGAATCGCCACCTGTTTGCCGTCCATCACCGCCTTGAAAGCGGCGCGCAGGGCCACCTCAGTCTTGCCGTAGCCGACGTCTCCGCACAGCAGGCGGTCCATCGGTTTGGCGCGCTCCATATCCTGCTTGACTTCGTTGAGCGCGCGCAATTGGTCGGGCGTTTCTTCATAGGCGAAGGAGGACTCGAGCTCGCGCTGCCAGGGTGTGTCCGGGCCGAAGGGATGCCCCGGCGCGATCTCGCGCGCGGCATACAGCTCAAGCAGCTCAAAGGCAATATCGCGCACCGCCCGCTGCGCCCGACTGCGGGCGACATCCCAATCATGCGAGCCGAGGCGGTGCAGCTCTGGCACCTCGTCGTCCGGCCCGACATAACGCCCCACACGGTCGGCCTGGTGGATGGGCACAAACAGCCGGTCGCCGGCGGCATACTCGAGCTCGAGATACTCGCGTTCCAGGTTG
>JAJFUJ010000027.1 GCA_021372475.1 Chloroflexota bacterium
GGCTGATGCCCGGCACGAGCTGTCCTTCTTCCATCCGAGCGCCCTCTGCCGGCAGGCGTTTGGCTTGTCCGCTGGCGGTGATCAGCACCAGCGATTCTTCATCCGGCACCATATTTTCGAACAAGGTACCTTCACCGCCGGTCAAAGTGATGCGTGTGCGCCGCGCGTCGCCGTAAGCCGTCTTGAGCGCGAGCATATCAGCCTTGACCAGGTCCAGGATTTTGTCCTTGCTCTTTAGGAGCGCCTGCAGATACGCGATGCGCTCCTTGACTTCGCGATACTCGTCCTGAATCTTTTGCCGTTCCAAAGCCGCCAGGCGTCGCAACTGCATATCCAGGATGGCGCGCGCCTGCAGCTCGCTGAAATCGAACTTTTCCATCAAGTTGGTCAGCGCTGTCTCGGCCGTCCGGGAACGGCGGATGGTCTGGATGACCTCGTCGAGCTGGTCGAGCGCTTTGAGCAAGCCTTCGAGGATGTGTGCCCGCGCCAGAGCCTTCTCTAACTCAAACTGGCTGCGGCGGGTGATAACTTGCTGGCGGTGCTCGATATGACAAAGCAGGATGCGTTTGAGCGACAGCACGCGTGGTTCGCCGTCCACCAGGGCCAGCATATTGATGCCAAACGCCCCTTGCATCTGGGTTAGCTTCAATAGCACCGCGAGCACCGGTTCGGCATCCTGACCGCGCTTGAGCTCGATGACGATGCGCATGCCGGTGCGGTCCGATTCATCGCGCAGGTCGCCGATCCCTTCGATGCGCCCATCGCGCACCAACTCGGCGATGCGTTCCACCAGCGAAGCCTTATTCACCTGGTAGGGCAGCTCGGTAACGATAATGGCGCTATGACCGCCTTTCATCTCCTCGACATGCGCGCGGGCGCGCACGGTTATGGCGCCTTTGCCTGAAGCATAAGCACTGCGGATCCCCTCGTTGCCTAAAATCGCGCCGCCGGTCGGGAAATCCGGACCGGGGATAAAGCGCAGCAGGTCATCCACTGTCACGTCGTCGATTTGCTTGAGATGATCGATCAGGTATACAACGGCGTCAGCCACTTCGCCCAGGTTATGGGGCGGGATGTTGGTAGCCATTCCCACGGCGATGCCGTTGGTACCGTTGACCAGCAGGTTGGGTAGCTTAGCCGGCAGCACCGTCGGTTCTTTGGCCGAACCATCATAGTTGGCGATGAAATCGACGGTGTTCATCTCCAGGTCGGCCAGCATTTCCTCGCCCAGCTTGGCCAGACGGGCCTCGGTATAGCGGATGGCCGCCGCACCATCGCCGTCCACCGAGCCAAAGTTGCCCTGGCCATCCACCAGCACGTAGCGCATCGAGAAATCTTGCGCCATGCGCACCATCGAATCATATACGGCTGTATCACTGTGCGGATGATACTTGCCCAGCACCTCGCCTACGATGCGCGCCGATTTCTTGGTGGGCTGGTCGTGCGTCAGGTTCATATCGCCCATAGCGTAAAGGATGCGCCGCTGTACCGGCTTTAAGCCATCGCGCACATCAGGGAGGGCGCGCGCGGTGATGACACTCATGGCATAGTCAAGATACGCCGAGCGCACCTTTTGCTCGATATCGATACGCCGCACGCTGTCGGATTCGTTCTGCTTATCTTCGGCTGCCATGTGTCCTGCCTGTGAGAGCGTTCATTCTAACGACATTATAGCGAACGGCGCGCTTCACCGCGAATTAGCGAGCCAGGCTGGCACCGCCGACAGTAGCTGGTGATGTGCTTGTCGATCTCATCCTGCGAGAGGATGTGCCCGCAACGCGGACAGGGCTGCCCGCCGTGCCGGTGGATTTTGAGATGCTCGCGCCATTCGAGCTCGATATCGTCGCCCACATGTTCACGCAGCACCGCGATGGCCTCGCCCAGGACGGAACGAATCGCGTCGTACAGGGCGCAGCATTCCTCAGGCGTGAGTTCGCTGGCCTTGCGGAAGGGGTAAATGTGCGCCGTCCACAGGATTTCGTCGGCATAAGCGTTGCCGATTCCGGCCACCAACGCGCCGCTTTTGAGCACCATCTTGATGGCTCTGCCCTGGGCGCGTATGCCCTGGCAAAATCCCCCGAGAACGAAATCATCTGACAACGGCTCCGGCCCTGTATCATCCCAGCCGGGGATAGCGTGTAAGTCGGTCGTCAGGTAGATCTTCCCCATACCGTGCTGGTCATTGTAGCGCAGCGCGAGCCCATCATCCAGCTTGAGGGAGAGGTAATCGCGCACGCGCGGCGGCTCTTTTGCCTGGCACAGGCGCAGGCGCCCCCAGAGCATCAAGTGCACGGCGCACCAACCGCGTTCGCCCAGCCCCAGCAGAAGCAGTTTCCCGCGCCGGCCGAAGGACGTAAAGACCGCGCCTTGCAGATAATCGGCAGGCGTGCGCTCGGGCTGTAGCACGCGCAGCACCGTCGGACGCAGCACCTGCGCGGTTATGATGGTGCGGCCGAGCAGGCGCCGTTCCAGCACTTCGCGCATTATTTCGAGGTCTGGGAGTTCCGGCATTCTAGCATATCCAAACCAGTCTCAAATTCAACTATCTCGCGCATAGGGTTAAAAGTCAGGCGGTGTTCGGTCGTAGGCCCATAATTCTCGATTGCCGACCGATGCTGCTCGGTGCCGTAGCCCTTGTTGGTGCCGAAGTTGTAGCCGAGCCAATCGCGTTCCAGGTCAAGCATCATGCGGTCGCGTGTCACCTTGGCAATAATCGAGGCGCTGGCGACCGAGAGATAGTGCAGGTCGGCCTTGGGTTCCACAACCTGGGGGATAGTGAGCCTAGGCAGCTTGACGGCGTCAACCATTAAGAGGTCGGGAGCTTGCTCGAGCGCGGCCACGGCGCGCTCCATAGCCAGGCGCGTGGCCGGCACGATGCCGAGTTGGTCGATTTCATCCACCGTTCCGACTCCCACACCCCAACTGACGGCGCAAGCGGTGATGGCAGCGTAACAGATATTACGCTGGCGCACCGAGAGCAGCTTGGAATCGCGCACCAGGGGTAGTTTGGCGGGCAGGTCGGGGTCATCGAGTGGCAAAATACAAGCGGCCGCGACCACGGGGCCCGCCCATGCGCCGCGACCGGCTTCATCAATTCCAGCAATCAGATTATAGCCCTGGCTCAGCAGGGCTAATTCACGGCAGAGGTTGGGTCGTTCCTGCACCATACCGCTCCTG
>JAJFUJ010000042.1 GCA_021372475.1 Chloroflexota bacterium
TCCACCAGCGCGGCAATCCGCGCCAACACCGCAGGCGCGCCCTCCTCGGCGCGGGTGGGCAGCCTGCGCTCGCCGCATATGTGGCCGTCTGCATCGGCCAGCGCCCCGGCGATTTTGGTTCCGCCCAGGTCGATAGCGGCATAGAGAAGACTCATAGCCAAGATAGAACTTCCTTATGAATTATGGCTTGCGAGTTCGCTTTTCCGTTACTGGGGCCTGGAGCCCAAAGAGTCCAAATAAGTCGTCGTCAGAGAGTTTACCGACAATAGTGTCGGTAGAAAGCGAATCGATCACAGCATCAAACAGATTTTGCTTCTTTACTAATAAATCGTAAATGCGTTCTTCTATGGTATTCGATACATATAGGTGGTGCACAAATACAGTCTTACTTTGTCCGATTCGGTGGGCGCGTCCTTCCGCTTGTTTAGCCACCGCCGGATTCCACCAGTGATCATAGTGGAACACGTGATTTGCACGAGTTAAAGTAATTCCTAAACCCCCGGCCTGCACTGACATCAGTAGTACTTTTGGTGTAGCATTATTTTGAAAGGCATAAATAATCCTATCTCTTTCGTCGCTAGTTAAGCTTCCATCAAAGATAGAAGGTTGATAACGAGTTAGCTTACTTTGAATTGCTCGAAGGGTTACATTTGGGTAATGAGAAAAAACGAGAGCTTTTTGGCCCAACTCAATAACTTCATCGAGTGCTTCGGTTAAGTAGTCTAGTTTACAAGATGAGTTGCTTATCGGATCATAGTTACATATCTGCTTTAACTTTGTGATTAATGCGAGCACGTGAATTCGGGTCGCGCCTGGCCTTTGCAGAGAAGATACACCACTATTTTCCTCAGCTAGATACGTAGCGCGCTGTCTAGGGTTAAGCTCAAGCCATATTTCCTGCGCTTGTTTCGGAGGTAATTGTTTCTCAACATCAGCAATCCGGCGTCGTAATATCACTGGAGAAATGACTTCGCGAATTTCCTTAGTGTTCCAGCTGTATCGGTCATTAATCACGAGACGTAATCCCAGCGCACCGAATACCGCTTCTACATCTTCTATTTTATTCTCCAGAGGAGTTCCTGATAGGCCCCATCGGCATCCAGCAGCAACTCTCAAGACTGCATGGTGTGCTAAAGTCTCAGGATTCTTAACTCTCTGCACTTCATCAAGAATAATACTGTCTATCCAATTAGGGTGTGACTGAACATAACCCACATCCTGACGAAGGGTTTCGTATGAGCAGAGAAAAACATGAACATCACTTTGCCACATGTGCAATCGTTCATCTACTGGTCCGCTAATAGTCTGAACAGATAACTCTGGTGCCCATAAACCCAACTCTCTTTTCCAGGTTCCTAGAAGCGACTTTGGACATACTATGAGTACTCGTTTACTTTTTGCTTGTCTAAATCGCGATCTTAATGCAACTATCGCCTGAATAGTCTTTCCCAAACCCATCTCATCCGCCAATAGTGCTTGCTCGTGATGCACGAGAAACCTTATACCATCCCATTGATAGGGATAGGGGTATAGTCCGTGTATGAAAAGTGTTGTTGATGGGAGGCTCTGGTCGATCGGTGGATAAAGGTATGGTTTGAGAAATCCGAACCTGCTTATGGATTCTGTCGAAGCTGGCTTGTACTTGCTATTTTCTCTTTCCTGTCGACAGAGGTAGCACAATCTTCTATCCAGACCGTGTTTACAATACTCTCTCATATTCGGGTATAGCTGGTTTTCGGAATACCTAGATCGGTCTTGTGAGTGATAAATTGCTCCTGCGGTACTTGTTGCCGTGATTGGTTCAAAGTATTCTATTATGTCCTGCCTAAAGTCATTAATGGCTTTACCCCAATCACGTTTCGTATAAGTGAATCTGGAACGAAATTCATCATCGAACTCATCCAGATTAAGGAGACCTAATCTCAATACACCAATATCCTTATAATCAGTCAGTCCCTTTCTTGAACCGGGTATTTGTATATTGGAAAGATCAATCGGATATTGTTCCCCGACTTGGAGAGTTACGTTTTCAATAGCTCTAGTATCCGATGCCGAAATTTGGTTATTATCGGATGCGTCAACCATCGTGGATGGTTCCAGCGCAAAACGATCGAGTAACCATGCGTGTAGTTTCGCAGTACCTTTATGTAAACTGTTCATTTTCAGTAGAGAGGACATCTAGTGCCTTTTCAATGCGGCTGAACGGCTCACCCAGATCCATATATTCTGTAAAGCTGCCAATGATATCATGACAAACTAGCTGTTTGTCATCAAAATAGCTTGATGGATATTGTATATATAGAGATTTTTCTTTAGTGTTAGGAGATTCTAGTTTATTTACAGTCAGTTCATCATTAAGGTAGACATATCCCTTTTTCTCGCCCGGCTTGACAACATGAGCAACGAGACAAGTAATGGATTCAGCTAAAATTAGCCATTCGGGATTTTCTACCAACAATAAAATCAGCTCATTCTTCGTTTTTAAACTGTTGTATAGTGGCTGCCCACATAGATTCACTCCGATATGCCTAATTAATGATTCACCGTAGAGCGTACGCTGAACCATATTGGGTTTTATCGGAAGCGAAACACGAAATTCTTCTGGCTTACCCATATTATCAGTTACAAGAAGTCCTCCTATAAAACCGCGTTTATCTCGTGTAGGATACACACCCAGAAAACCTACTAAACGACCATCGGCTGAGTTTACCACGACTACCTCCTCTAGATAACCACCATGATAAATCCAGAAGTAAGCACCTTGTGACTGAATTACCTTCCTTATCTCTCTCTTCCCATATACTGCCGCAAATAGTCGCGGCTCTGGCACAGCGCCTGCTCGCGGCTGGCGAGCGTCCCCTCATAGGCGCGATCCTCCACCTCGACGCACACCGGCCCCTGGTAGCCGGTATCGCTCAGCGCCGAGAAAAAGCGTCCCCAGTCGATCTCGCCCAGGCCGGGCAGCTTGGGCGTGTGATACTGCAGCGGTTCCGCCAGGATGCCCACCTCATCAAGGCGTTTACGGTCGAGACGTACATCCTTGGCGTGGATGTGCCAGATGCGCCCGGCGAATTCGGGCAGCGGCTTGATGTAATCCATATGCTGCCAGATGAAATGCGAGGGGTCATAATTCAACCCTAGGTTCTCGGGGATTGCGTCGAACATCCGACGCCAGACGGCCGGCGTGTTGGCCATATTCTTGCCGCCCGGCCATTCATCGCGGGTAAACAGCATCGGGCAGTTCTCGATGGCGATACGCACCCCGCGCTCGGCGGCGTAGCGCACGAGCGGCGGCCAGGTCGCCAGGAACTGTGGCCAGTTCTCGTCCACCGAACGCGTCCAGTCGCGCCCGATGAAGCTCGTCACCAGGTTGACGCCCACGAGCGGCGCGGCATCGATGACCCTCTTCAGGTGCACCAGGCCAGCCTCGGCCTCCGCACGCACGGGCGAAAGCAGGTTGGGATAATAGCCCAGCGCGCTGATGCGCACGCCGGTCTCGGCGCACAGCTCCTTCACGTGCGCGGCGGATTCAGCCGTGATGCCGGCAACATCGATATGTGTCACGCCGGCGTAGCGTCGGTCGGCCTTGCCAACCGGCCAGCACATCAGCTCGACGCAGTCGAAGCATTCCACGCCGGCAAAGCGCAGCACCTGCTCGAGCGACCTATCCGGCAGTATCGCGCTGACAAATCCGAGCTGCATAACCGCCTCCTCATAGATGCCCTATAGCGCCGATTGTAGCCAACTACCCGCGCCCCTGTCAATGCCGGCTTGGCCTGGCTGCGCGCGAGGATTATACTGGCGGTGCGTGGCGCACAAGCGCTGCGCGTGGAGGTGTTTTCTATGAGCGTTGAACTAGTCGTCCTCGGCTCCGCCGCCGGCTTTCCGCTGCCGTTCCCCTTTTGCGAATGTACCGTCTGCCGGGCCGCCCGCGCCGACCCCGCCCTGCGCCGCATGCGCTCCTCGCTGGCTGTGTTAGGCCAGCAAACCACCCTCATCGACGCCGGGCCGGATTTCGAGGCTCAGCTCGAACGCGAATCTATCCGCCGCGTGGATAACATCCTGATCACCCACTGGCACTACGACCACATCGCCGGCCTGGGCGCCCTGGGAGATATGCCGATGCGGGCAGGCTGGCCGCCGATACACATTTATCTGCCGGCCTCCGTCGCCTACCACTACGACCAGGAGCTGGCCTACACCCGTCACAATGTGGTGCTGCATCCCGTTGCGCCCGGCGATACTTTTATCCTGCCTGATGCGCACGTCGAGGTCGTCAAGACCGCCCACACATCGGACAGCCAGGGGTTCATCTTTAATTCCGGCGCACGCTGGGCTTATCTAGGGGATGGCACGCTGCCGCCTGAAGCAAGCATGGCGCGGCTGCGCGGGCTGGATCTGCTCTTTCTGGAGGCCACGGTGGACGACCTGGACGTTCCGCATTTCAGCAACCAGTCGCTGGCGCAGGCCGTGGCGCTCTGGCAGCGCATCGGCGCGCCGCGCTGC
>JAJFUJ010000046.1 GCA_021372475.1 Chloroflexota bacterium
CACCCTGGGGATCTCGCGAGTGCCATATGCCAAGGCGCCGATGGCCTGCGCTCCGCCCACAGCATACACTTCACTGACCCCCGCAGCGTACGCTGCTGC
The DNA here is from genome assembly GCA_021372475.1 of Chloroflexota bacterium. Taxonomy (GTDB): domain Bacteria; phylum Chloroflexota; class Anaerolineae; order UBA1429; family UBA1429; genus JAJFUJ01. The sequence goes on from JAJFUJ010000046.1 coordinate 100, forward strand.
CAGGATGGTATCGTTTAACTCCCCTTGGCGCGGCGGTGTCGCTACCACCACTTGCGGCACGCCAGCCACGCGAGCCGGCACAGCGGCCATCAGCAGCGAGGAAGGGTAAGGGGCCCGCCCGTTAGGCGCATAGATGCCAACCCGCTCCATCGGCCGTATTACCTGCCCCTGGGCGCCTCCCTGGGCATCCCAAGCAAGCCATGAACTTGCGCGCTGCTGTTCATGAAATGCAGCGATACGTTCAGCAGCATTCTGCAGTGCCTGCCGCAGCTTTTCCGGCGTACGCTGCCACGCCTGGGCGATCCTTTCCTCAGGTACTCGGACTGGTTCTACAGCGCCGCCGTCGAGGAGCTGCGAATAACGACGAACGGCCGCGTCCCCTTGCTCGCGCACATCGTGCAGAATTTGGGTAACAACTCCGTCGGGAGTGAGCGGTTTGCCAAAAAGCCGGGTAATCTCGTTTTGTAACTGTGGAGTCGCCTCAACCTCATCCAGGGAACGGCGCTGCAACACCGTTTCGCGGGCGTTTTGTGCGCCGGTAACGACTCGCATATATCGTCTAGTTTGCATCTGTCTGGCTCCCTCCAGCACGCTGGCCGATTTCCTCAGCCAGGCGGTTAATCAACTCCTGCACCAACTGAAAATGCAGCTTGTGGCTGGCGCGGTTGACCACCACAACCGCTTCGGATTCCAGCAGCGTTTCCAGCTCAACCAGGCCGTTATCGCGCAGCGTTGTGCCCGTCTCCACCAGGTCAACCAGCAAATCCGCCAGCCCGACCACTGGAGCCAGCTCCACAGAACCGCTCAGCGGGATTATTTCTGCCGAGATCCCCTGGCGGTAAAAATAGTCGAGAGCCAGGCGGGGATACTTGGTCGCTACGCGTAGATTAGATACCAATCTCAGGTTGCGGTTGCGCGCCTCAGGCGGGCCAGCCAGCACCAAACGACATTTGCCAAACCCCAGACGCAACGGCTCATACAGCTCGCGCTTGCTTTCGCGCAGGACGTCCAGCCCGGCTATGCCGAGATCGGCGGCACCGTATTCGACATAAGTCGGGACATCGACTGGCTTGGCCATAATAAAACGCAATTGCTGGCTTTGGTCATAAAACACCAGTTTACGCCCGGTCAGCGCACCTTGCGGCAGCACATATCCTACGCTCGTAATCAAATCCAACATCTGGTCCTGCAACCGGCCCTTGGGTAGGGCAATCGTCAGCTTTTCCATAATACCATCTCCCCGAGCAACTGCTCTGACGAAAGCCACCTGCTCTGGCTGCCCTCTATCAGCTTGAATTCGGCAGTATCGGTGCAGAGCAAGACACGCCTGACCCGGCGCTGCTGAGCATAAGCTACCAGTTCAGTCTCTTGGCGGTTGAGTACATCAACCTCAACTCGTAAGCCCAATTTACGCATTCGGTTCACCTGCTCCGCACATAAAGGATGATAACCCCACTGTACGAGAATGTCCGGTGCGATGGGCTCCTTTGCCTTTGTGACACTCAAGACGCGTTCCAGGCTTAAGGCGAACCCAACAGCGGGCAGGTCAGCGCCAAAGTTACGCACAAGGGTATCGTACCGGCCGCCGCCGCATACCGGGAATCCCAATCCCGAGATATAGCCGCGGAATACGATGCCTGTGTAATAGGACATATTCCGGATTTCGCCTAAATCAAGAATGATATGCTGGCTCAAGCCTGCCTGGTCCAGAATCGTATATACCTGTTCGAGGCGCTCCAGCGCTGCGGCAGAGTCGCGGTTTATCGCAAGCGCATGAGCTTCCTGCAGAATATGCTTATCCCCGCTCAAATGCGGGAGGCGCCGAATCACATTGGCGATATCTTTAGGAATCTGGTACTCGTCCAGCACCTGCGCTAGATCGCGCGGATTGCGCCGTTCAATCGTTAGCTCCAGATTGCGCCGTTGAGCATCGGCCAGGCTGACATCAGCCAGGGTAGCCGCCAGATAGCCTATATGGCCGAGGTTTATCTGGAAATCGCGCAGACCGAGCTGATGCAGCGCTTCAATGGTGAGGGAGAGCGCCTCGGCATCAGCCAAGGCTGTATCAGCGCCAAGCAGCTCGATGCCGGCCTGCGTAAACTCGCGCTGCTTACCCGCCTGCGGTTCTTCGTAGCGAAACACGTGGCCGATGTAGTAAAAACGCAACGGTAGCGCCTGGTCATATAGTTTGCTGCCGGCTATCCGAGCAGTCTGCACGGTCATATCGGGGCGCAGCGCCAGCATTTGCCCTTCACGGTCAAAAAAACGAAAGACCTCATCCTGCAATTGCTCGCTGGCTTGGGTTACCAGCATATCATAATATTCAAAGGTAGGCGGTATGATGCGGGCATACCCCCAACCGGTGAATAAATCATGAAGCGCCCGTTCTAGAGCTGTGATGGCAGCCGCATCTTCATAAAAGGTATCTGCGACTCCGTGCGGGATTCTGCCCTGCTTTACGACGTCTCTGAGCATCTTATCGGGTCTCCTACAATGAAAAAAGACCAGTTCTCGCGAACTAGTCTTCCAGGGTGGGGGCCAACTGCTGCCTTGCAGCCGGTTACCTCACCGATAAATCGAATGATGATGGAGGGGCATCACGATGCCCCTGGCAAGCGCGCAGACTGCAGATTGGAATACGGACGATGATACCACCATCATGTTCACTTTCATATTTATATCATAACACGCCTGGCGTTTACTGTCAATTTGACAATCGGTTTCCGCGCACTGTATCATTCAGCGGTGTTGTATGATAGTGAAAAGGAACGTCCCATGCCTCAGTTTAGTCGACGTCGTTTTCTCCGCCTTTCCTCGCTTGCCGGGCTAGCCCTCGCCGCCTCAAGTTGCACTCCCAGAGTCGCTCCTACTGAACCTTTCGATGAGCCGACCGACAGACCTGCTGAGAGTACCGACGCAAGTGCTGCAAATCCCGCTGCCGCTCCTCAGTCAACTGCGATACCAACCCACAATACCCCCACTGCTTCGCCAGGTGCTGCCTATATTGCGGTGGTGCATGGTGAGGATGCGGCTGCCATTACGCTGCGGGCCGTCGAAGCCATCGGCGGAATCGAGCGCTTCGTCAAGAGCGGCTACAATGTCATCATCAAACCCAATATCTGTAACGCCAATAACGGCCCCGAATATGCGTCCACTACCAACCCTGATGTTGTCGCCGCCCTGGTCAGAATGTGCCGGGGAGCAGGCGCCAAGCGCGTGCG
>JAJFUJ010000084.1 GCA_021372475.1 Chloroflexota bacterium
CAGCGCCAACGGTCAATGGGGCGCTATCCCGCTAGACCTGGTCTCGACCGGTGTCTACTGCAACGTCGATATGTTCACCTCGGTGGGCATCGACCTCAAGAGCGGAATCGTCCCGGAGCTCGGTTCCCCCAAGGATTGGGCGACCCTGATTAGTTGGTGCAAGACCATCAAGGATGCAGGTTACTATGCCTTCTCGATGGGCGGCTACATCCTCGAGTGGTGGCTGCAGGGTGTGTTAGCCGATCAGTTGTTCTGGAACCTGACCCCCACCTTCGATACCTTGAACTATCATGAGACGACCCCCAAGCAATTCCAGGAAGGCCTGGTCAGCCAAGAGGAAGTCTTCCAGCAATATCTGTGCAACGACTGGAAAGCCTTTGATGAGCCAGCTACCCGCACGATGTTCGAAATCTTCAAGGATCTCACGCAGTATATGCCGGAAGGTTTTGTGAACGCTGATACGATGTGGTCAGCCAACTATGACCTCTACGTACAGGGCCAGTTGGCTATGTACTGGGACGGCTCATGGAGTGTCGGTCCTATCATGCAGGACGATCAGCGCAAGTTCGAGTTCAGTTCATTCTGGCTCCCGCCATTGACTCAGGAAACCACCCCGCTGGCCAATCCTGAACCGATCCTCCCGATCGGTGTGGGCGGTTACGGCTCGCTGGCTTATGCCATCCATCCAAAGTGCATCAAGGAAGGCAAAGTAGATACCTGCATTGACTGGTTGATGTTCATCAGCACTCCCGAGCGCGACGAGACCATCGTCAACGAGGTGCCGTCCTTTATCCCGGCGAACAAGAAAGCCAAGAGCTTACCGGAAGTGGAGAACCTCTTCGTGGGCGAGACCCGCCTGGTGGCCGGCGCCGGACACTACTGGCCAGTCCCGATGAACTGGTTCAGCGGTGAGGAATCCAAGTACACCGACACCTTCAAACGCGAGATGACGCTGTACCTTCTCGACGAACAGGATATGGACACCTTCATGGCCAATGTCGACGCAGCCGCCAAGGAAGCTATCCCGGCAGTTGTCCGTATGGCCGCTGTCCAGTACAGCGATACCGGAAGCTGGGACCTGACCCGTTGGACCTGCGAACCGTCTATCTAAGTACCGGACTTGTTTTTTGCAAGGGATGGGCACTGCCCATCCCTTTTTTGTCACCTAGTGGCGTCCTAAGGAAGCTTGCGTCATGAACGAACGAATCCGAGGGTGTTGAAAAAGAAGTTCTGTCCTTACACTTGCCCACTAGGAAACGGGAAGCGTCATTCCGGCCTGCGCCGGAATCCATTATCAAACAGATATATAGTTGAATATATCGTATAATAACAAGAATAAAAGCAAGACTCAGATGGGTTCCTGCTTGCGCGGGAATGATCTGCGAGTTCGCAACCCTGTCTTTTCAGACACTACGCTGTCTCTATCTGGATACTTTTTCCATACCTCCGAATCTATCTGGTTGACACTGCTGCACTCATTATATATAATCTTCAGCATGATTCAGTGGGCAGCCATTGACGTTCTATCTCTGATTCGCTGCGGAAAGTTCCATTACTCACGCGAGCGGTATAGCTTTGAGCAAACGCTTCAGCTAGGACTCGCGTCTTTGTTGTGCGGCGATACCTCACAGACGTTTACATCAAGTCATCATAGTTGTCATAGCACCTGATACCCAGGTGCTATGTTTATTTTAGTTCCTGCTATCTGATGTGATTCACAAAGAGGTGTTGTACCTGGCCGATCGCAGTTCACCATTACCACATGGGCGACGTGATGGCAATGGCTTTGCATATATACAGGTTTCAAGATAATATGTGCACAATACCAAGGTGGTGCCAGATATCTCCAGAATATGCACCCGATGGTAGGTTACTAAACAAACGCAGTTATGGGGAGGAGGTTAGTTTATCGATTGCTAGACAGCAAACATATTGCTTGTTATCATAAGTAGGTTATTTAAGCATCTTGATTTTAAGGAGCAGACAGTATGGCAGTACTAAGAGAGTTCTGGCACAAAAAACACCTTTACCTTTTCCTGATACCAACATTCGCGTTATTGATTGTGTTCAGCTACTACCCTCCTCTCTTTGCTATTTACAACTCATTCTTTCAATGGAACGGCTTTAGCGAGCGCATCTTTGTAGGGTTGAATAACTTTACCCAGTTGTTTCAGGATTCACGCTTTGTAAACTCGATTGGCAACTTGCTCATCCTGCTATGCTGGAATTTGGCCATTGGCCTTTCAATACCGCTCATTGTCGCTGAGTTGATCTTTAACCTGCGGAGCAGTAAACAGAGCTACTTTTACCGCTTAATGTTCATTGTGCCGATGGTGGTGCCTGGCCTAGTCGGTACCTTCCTCTGGCGCTTTATTCTTGACCCGAACGTTGGCCTGGCGAACTTGCTGCTCGAAGCGATCGGCGGTGCTGGGTGGCGCCAGCCGTGGCTTGGTGGTACTAAAACCGCACTGATCTCTTTTATGATTATGGGGTTCCCGTGGGTCGGCGGTACCAGCGTGCTCATCTACCTTGCAGGCTTACAGGGCATCTCTAACGAAATCCTGGATGCTGCTCAGATTGACGGCGCAACAGGCGTCACGCGGTTCTTACGAGTCGATTTGCCGTTAGTTATGGGGCAGGTTAAGTTGATGCTGATCCTTGGTATTATTAATGGTCTGCAGGCGTACACTTCGCAGCTAGTCCTGACAAATGGAGGCCCTGGCTATGCAACTATGATGCCAGGTCTCGTGATGTACCAGGAGGCATTCCAGTATAACCGTATCGGCTATGCCAACGCCATCGGCGTGATCACCTTCCTGGTCATCCTGTTCTTCACGTACCTCAATATGAAGTACGTGCGTTCCAGCTCTGAGTACTACTAATACCAAGGGAAAGGGGAGCAAAACTATGGCAAAACAAAGCCTTAAAATACGCCTCAAGAAAATGGATATAGGTATCAATATCATCCTGATCATTCTGGTGCTATTGACCTTCTATCCCTTCGTTGCCATGATTTTTATGAGCCTGAAGGATAACCCGCAGTTCATCCATGCTCGCTGGGTGCCGACGCTGCCATTCCACTTTGAGAATTACTCTTATGCCTGGCAAGCCGTCGGCCAGTATGTATTTAACAGTATTTTTGTTAGTGGCGTGTCAGCAGTTGGCGGTGTGATATTCGCTGCACTTTCCGCCTATGTGTTCGCGCGCTTCGAATTCCCGGGCAAGGGTGTTTTGTACATGATGGTCATCGCCTTGATGATGATTCCTGGTGTGCTGACCCTGGTGCCGCAATTCCTGCTGGTGCGCGACCTCAAACTGTTGGATACTTACTGGGTTTTGATTTTACCCTACCTGGCAGGCGCCCAGCCCTTTGGTATTATGCTCTTGCGCACCTTCTTTGAAGGCCTGCCACACGAATTGTTCGAATCGGCGCGTCTTGACGGTGCAAACGAGCTCGGCGTCATGCGCAATATCGCCATCCCGCTCTCTATGCCGATTCTGGGCACTTTGATGATTATGAATGTTACCTCAACCTGGAACGATGTGCTCTGGCCGTCTGTGACCCTTTCCAACAACAAAGTCAAGACGATCGTCTTTGGCTTGTGGGGCTTTCAATCGCAATACTACACGAGCTGGGGGCCGTTGAACGCGGCCTATACCATCAGTGCGCTGCCGTTGCTGATCTTGTTTATCTTTACTAGCCGATTGTTTATACAGGGTCTGACCTCCGGAGCTCTAAAAGTATAATTGCTGCTCATTTAGTCATGCCCTTGGCTGCGTAGTAAAGTAATCAATCAACTGCGTGGTCAGGGGCATGATTTCTAGGTGCGAGCCCCCCTGAAACGACCCTAAAGGAAAGTATTCCCGCGAGCACGTGTTGTTGTACACGTGAGGGTGCCACGAAAGAATAATAAATGATGAAAAGACTCATCAATGGGCTAACCAGGTCCTTTGGTCGAATAGGCGGAATGGTGTGGCTCTCATTTGAGCGCCTGCGCAGTGCGCCTGAGTTGACCGCCGGCATGCTAATCGGGTTGATCACGGTAGTAACGCTGATATCCAGCATTCCAATGTTTGTTGAGGCTTCCAACAATAAGGTATTGTCTCAGGAATTGGGAGCTATTGGTAATACTCAGCACCCGGCATTCAGTTTCCTCACTCTATACAGCCGATTGCCTGGTACGACGGTGCAATGGAGTGAAGTCCAGGCTGCGGATGCCTATTTCAACAGCACTGTGCCTAGTACGATGGGGCTGCCTTTGACGCTATCCAGCTTGTATGTAAGGTCAGATAGTTTTTCGTTATATACCTCGGATAGCAGCGGTTACGATATCGACCAACGCCAGGCGTTGACTCGCATGCAAACGGGATTTCTGAGGAATTATGAGTCGCATATTACCCTCGTTGACGGGCAGATGCCGAATCCTGCGGTTCAGGATCAGCCTATCGAAGTACTGGTGAGCGAGTCAAAGGCCAACGAGATCGGTTTCCGAGTGGGCGATGAGTTTACGATATATCGTAAAGAAGAGGTCTCTGAAATTGAGACTATCCCCCGTTTCGAGGATCGTATTCGTATAGTAGGAATCTGGAAGCCAACCGACGCATCGGAACTCTTCTGGTTCTTGGATCCTACCTCATTCGACAGCATCATCCTGATGCCGGAGAGCTCCTTTGCTTCGCGCATTGCTTCAGATAAACCCTATGCAGTAGTCTATTCGGGATGGTTTCAAGTTTTTGATGGCTCAAAAGTAGAAGCTAATAACGTGGGAGCTGTAATCAACGCGATATCGCGCACCCGTGCGCAGATCGCCTCCATTCTTCCCCGCGCAAGCTTTCCTATCTCACCTGCCTGGGCACTAACGCGTTATATGGAATCTGTGACTTTACAGACCCGTGTCTTACTCACCTTCAGTATCCCTCTGATTATGCTGGCTCTCGGATATGTTGTTTTTGTGACTGGATTATCTTTGCGTCAGCAACGCTTGGAAATAGCTTTACTAAAGAGTCGCGGTACAAGCACAAGGCAAGTTGTTATCATTTACCTCGTTCAAAGTCTGTTACTCGGGGTCATCAGTTTGTTTGTTGGCCTCTTCCTGGGCAGACTGATGGCGCAGTTGATGGGCCAGACACGCGGCTTTTTGAGCTTTGGCACAGGAACGCCGCTACGCGTGGTCGTGACCAAGTTGGCGTGGCAGCTCAGTATCGCTGCCGTTTTACTGGCATCACTAGCTACTCTGATACCCGCGCTGCGCTGGGCAGGCTTAACCGTTGTTACATTCAAGCAATACCTGGCGCGGGCAAATGATATACCCTGGTGGCGAAAGTACTATGTGGATATCCTGCTCCTGGGATTATCGTTGTATGGCCTCTATCAGATGCGCAAAACAGGCAGTTTGTCTTTTCTAATCGGCGGGCAGGGGGATCCATTGCAGAATCCTCTGCTGTTAATCGCACCTACTCTTTTTATCATCTCACTTGCGTTGGTTTTCCTTCGCATTTTCCCGCTTGTAATGGATCTAGTTCATTGGATTAGCCGGCAGCTTCCCGGAGTAGTTGCCCTGCTGTCCTTCGGTCGATTGGCACGCTCAACAAACTATAACGGAGTACTGCTTTTAATAATAATTACCGTCGGTCTTTCCGTGTTTACCTCCTCATTGGCTAAAACGTTGGATAACAACGTATCTGAACGCGCTTATTACAAGGTGGGCGCGGATGTCGTCCTTGAAGAAGCGGTAATTGGGGCGACTACAGAAGCACCTTACGGAGGCGATACAGGGGAAGGGGAGGATGACAGCGCTACCATAGGGCTAGTGGTCTCTTCGAGCGACGCTTTGCAGATCCCAGGAGTTGAGGCTGCATCGCGTGTTGTTCAGGTGTCTGTACGCGCCGATACAGGTGAGCAAGGACGCGTGTGGGGTATCGAGCGCCTTTCATTCCCAGATGTTGCCTTTTTCCGCCGAGACTTTGCTAACCGTTCGCTCCCGGCGCTTATGAATGAATTAGCTGTAAACCAATCGGCCGCGCTGGTTAATCGCGAGTATCTAGCAGCCAAGGGGTTAGGTGTCGGCGATGTTGTAACCGTGCGCGTGAACAACGAGGAGAACACACGTATCGAGCTTACCGTAGTAGGAATCCTGGATATGTTGCCGACTATGTATCCGGATACCGAGAGTACAATGGTGCCATTCTATGCGGTCACCAATATTGGGCTTTTGGAGACGCTTTTGGGTTATCCTATGACAGGCCAGATTTGGCTCTCAGTTACTCCTGGCATGGATGTGACTAGTATAATTACCGACGCTCAGAATCTCGGTTTCCGTCTAACAGGGCAGACGAGCGCTTTGCAGGAAGTTCAAACGGAGCAGGGGCGCTTGGAGCGGGTAGGCTTGTTTGGCTTCTTGTCTGTAGGCTTTATGATTATCTCTTTTCTAAGTATGCTGGGCTTGATGATTTATGCCTTCATTAATCTGCGCCAATGGACCATACAATTCGGCGTGTTGAGAGCTATTGGCTTATCCTCAACACAACTTGTGAGTCTGGTTATAACTGAGCAACTGGTGGTAGTGCTCACCGGGATGGTTGTTGGTGCAGCATTTGGCATTTGGATGAGTTATCTGTTCTTACCATACCTGCAGGTCAGTTATGCTGCCACCTTGCCCTTACCACCGATCGTCGTACAAGTAGCCTGGGAAGGAATATACCGTGTTTATGGGATTATCGGTGCTGCTTTGCTGATTGTGGTGGTTGGTATGATTCGGCCGCTCAGCCGTATCCGCATGTTCGAAGCTATCAAGTTGGGTGAGGCGCAGTCTCTCTAAAAGACCGGTCTAGGTAGGCAAGGACATCCACCAGGGTGTCCTTGTTTTTATTTCATTAGTTGCTCATAAAGCGCCAACGTCTTTTCGGCCGTTTTTTGCCAGCTAAATAGAGCGGCACGCTGAAGCGAAGCTGAACGCAAGTAGCTCTCCAGCGCGCGGTCGCTCAGAACCTGGCGGATGCACTCCGTAATCGCGTTAACGGATAAAGGGTCGAAATACAATGCTGCGTTGCCACCCACCTCTGGTAAACTGGAAACCTGGCTGGTGCATACCGGACTGCCGCATCCCATAGCCTCCAATACCGGTAACCCAAAACCTTCATACAATGATGGCTGTACCGTTACCGCAGCGCCTGCATATAGAGCAGGCAATTCCTGTTCACTTACAAATCCCAGCCGTTGAACACGCTTTGGGTATGGATACTCTTCGAGATGCCTGTTAAAGTCGTCGTAAAGCCAACCTTCTCTGCCGACTACAACCAACGAATCGGCGAGGTTCTCTGCCAGGATAGGCACACAAGCATCGAGAAGCCGCGAGAGGTTTTTGCGCGGTTCTATGGTGCCAACTGTGAGGATATACCTCGCGGAAAGCCCATAGTGCCGGCGGACTGATTCCACAAAGGCCTGGTCTTGCGGGCAGAATTGCGGTGCAGCAGCTTCGGGAATGGCCACGATCTTATCGGAAGGTATGTGGTAGTAGGTGATCAAGTCGTTCTTTGTACTTGAGGATACAGCGATTATCCCGGTTGCGCGCTTGCAGAAAACTGGCATAGCGGTGCGCAGATACAGGTAATTGAAGCGTTTATGGTATTCAGGGTATCTCTGGAACACCAGGTCATGCACAGTTAGCACTGTCGGGATATGCGCCAAAGGAAGCAGCAGATGCTCTGTTGCATGAAACAACCCGGCATCAGGAAGCAGCTTGTCCATGTTCAGATGAACGAGCTGTCTGGCGAGTACTTCTGCTCGCCAGGGTTTGTAACCTTGATGTACTCCAATCGTACGGTGAGCCTCGAAACCCGCCAGCGGGACGCTCTTGCCGAGCCCGTTTTGAAATAGCGCCAGACGCTCACCGAGAATCGGCTGCAACGCGCGGGCAAGATTCTCTGTATAACGCCTCAAGCCCGCTTTCTGGTGTACGGCGCTGGAAACATCCAGATATATCAGTTTTGATGATTCTTTAGGCGTCCTCATACTTTTCAGTTGATTGTCACGCTTCCAGAGCTGGTAGCCAGTCTAATGGTTATGCGAGTCGTGGCATCGTTGTATCCGCTCGATTCCCAGATTCCTTCTTCATCATCCCCTTCTGTTTGTTGCAGCCAGCCGGGCATGCGGATGCTGCCGGAACCGCGGTGCGTTACCTGAATGCGCACCGCTGCATTATCGGGCAGGTCGATGCTGACAGAGCCGGAACCTGATTCGATATCCGCATCGAGAGCGACATCATTCCCGATAACCATATTCTGCGATCCGGAGCCTCCCTCCCAATGCAGCGAGACTCGGCTTTGGTCGCCAAGCGTGTATTTTACCGAGCCTGATCCCGATACAATCTCCAGGTCGGCTGTGGAGTGATTTGGCATCGCAACCTTGAAAGAGCCGGAGCGGGTTCGGATAGTTACAGGAATCGCAGATTCCGCCACTGGCATAGTCAGGACGGTCGACCCGGAACCGCCTTCGATGTTCATGCCAGTGAGTTGTAGTTTAGTCAAATCCAAATCACTTGACCCAGAAGCCGTGTCGATATCGAGTTGCATAGGGATATTGGGACTTAGGCCGATATCCCAGCGGTAGGTATTCGGTAGAAATGAGTCTAAAAGAGCCAAACCAGGGCTGGTCTCATGGGCTGTAATCGTTTTAATATCCTGCTCATCGCGCACATCCAGGCTAAACTCCCCGAGATAATCGACATCGGCTTCGATGAGGTTGTTCGAATCGGCGAGCGCAGTCACTCGAGTTTCCCAACGGTTTAGGTCAAGCTTGATAACTGCCGATTCTGCGCTGCCTGCTGCTGCGCTGAATCGCTGACTTTTAACATCGCCGACGTTATAAAAGGCCAAGAGGCCGGCGGTCGGCGCTATGCCAGCCAAGGACCCTCCCCAAATTAAGGCGGCGACCATAAGCCCAATCGTAACTAAACCCAGTATTGCCCCGATAAGACTGTGGCGATGAGCGAAGATGATATCGAGGCCTACTAGAATTAGAATCACGGGCCAGAAGCGCAGCAGAATGTTTAGCGAGGAAATATGGATAAATCCAAAGTTAAGCAACAGCCAGACAATGCCAACACCAATCAGTATTATTGGCCAGAATAGCGAGTGGTGTTCATGGGGCTGCCGGTATTCAGTCTGGTCCACTGGGTCGTGCATCTTGCTCCCTACAATAGTTTTCCTATGGATTGGCATGCGGGGTATCATCGCTGCCGGATGACTTATTCGGAGATGACCCGCGTGTACGCCTAACAACGATGTAAATTCCTAAACCTATCAAGACAAGAGGCACGATATAACCTGAAGCGTTATATCTACCGAGACCAAAGGCCAACCCAAAAATCGCCAGGAGCACCAAGCCGATGATGAATACGATTGCTCCGCCGTGGCGGGCTTCAGCATTCTCAGTGTATAGCCCAAAGATAATGATTCCCAAGCCGGTCGCGACAGGCCCGACCAAAGCCCATATAAAGGACCATGTCCACCATACATTAAACAGGTTCTGGCAAAACAGTACCAAACCCAGGATAGTGAGTATAGTTGCCGGGATAGCCAGACCGCCTGTTTTCTTACCTCCTGCCAGCATTCCCACAAACATCCCCATGCCAGGCAAAATAATAAAGCCAGGCCAGAGGTAACGCCAAACCGGCACACTAAAAAACTGGCCGATAACCGCGAGAATACCAATCATGATTAGGACAATGCCGATAACAATGCGCCCCGCATCAACTTTACTCGGTTGGTTCATTTGTACTCCTACACCCATTGACCGCGCCGCTAACTGTATGTTATACGTTATTCAGCCACAAAGGTTGTATTCCTACACCCGTTCCTAAACTTTATGGTTCCCTATCAGTTGTGCGCGCGTCCAAACATTCAGCAGCGGATCGTGCGTCTCCTCCATCCAGGCGACCAGGCGCAAACGCATCTCTGCCAAGGCTTCGCGAAATGCAGGGTTAGTTGCCTGGTTGTGCAGCTCGCCGGGATCCTGATCTAGTTGATAGAGCTCGTCTTCAGCGGTCAGGTTCCAGATATACTTGAATACTCGGTTGCGCAGCATGCGCTGGCTGTATAGCCCAAATTGGTTGCCAAAATAGGTACTGACAATGTCTTTGCGGCCATTACCTGTATGGCCATCCAACAGTGGAATCAAGCTGCATCCGTCAAACGTGGCAGGCACTTCAACACCTGCCACCTCACAAAAGGTTGCGGCTAAATCCAGTGCATGCGCTACAAACGAGTCGTTTTCGGTTCCGGCTGTAGCACGTCCAGGCCAGGAGATGATTAGCGGAACGTGGGTAACATCCTCATACATAACATAATGTTTGTCGATCATCCCATGACCACCGCACAAATCGCCGTGATCAGTGCTATATACCACCATCGTGTTTCCGGATAATCCCAGGCGTTCCAGTGCCCCTAGAATTCGGCCAACCTGCGCATCCAGTAAGCTAATCTGCCCCAGGTATCTGGCCACTATAGGTGCCCAACGTTCCCAACCCCAATCATCAAGCTGCCAACTGCGCCGCTGCTGCGCTTGGATATAAGGCTTAGCTAGCAGTGGGTCAGGAAAACTCGGCCAGGGCGCCACCAGAGCTGGGTCAATCTGTGAGTAATAGGGTTCAGGCAGGATATTGGGTAAATGCGGTTCGTTCGTGTCCCAGCGAATAAAGAATGGCTGCTCACATACCCTGCCTGCGCGCTCCTCGAGCAGCTCGACAACCTGGCTGGCTCCCCATCCAAGTGCGGTTTGATTTGGTTCAACCCAGGGATCTAGTTCTCCCCAAAAGCTATTTTGATGTGGAACTGGCGGAAGAGACTGTGCAGCTCGCCATTTGCCGTATTCGGTATCCGCAATATGGCGATTATAGCCAAACTCGAGGGGGCCGCGGTGTTCGTTTACCTGCCATTTACCGACGCACGCTAGATAGTATCCTGACTTGCTGAGCAGCTCAGGGAAGCTAGTCAAACCTTCGCGTGCAGGGCGCGGCGCCTCGGTGCCTTCATTGGCGATTGCCAAATGGCGGGTAGGCCAGCAGCCAAAATGCAGCGAATTCCGCGACGGCACACATACTGGAGCAGGGGTGTAGGCAGACGTAAAATTCACACCATCATGCGCCAGTCGGTCGAGATTGGGCGTCTGCACCAAAGGATGGCCGTTAACGCCCAGGCAGTCAAACCGATGTTGGTCAGAGTGGATGAGCAATATATTTGAACGCGGCATCTATACGCTCCTGAGAAGGATATTCCTATTGCAGCGATATAATAGCCGACCTACCGAGAGTGGCAAGAAGGGGGAAGGAAGCATAGCTGGGATGAACAGCTTGAACAGTATAGATGTAAAAGACAAGGGATGGGCGTCGCCCATCCCTTGTGATACAAACAAACCTGTTGGCTAGACTTCCGGTTCGCAGGACCAGCGAGTCAGGTCCCAACTTCCGGTGTCGCTGTACTGGATAGCAGCCGTGCGGATGACAGACGGGATAGCTTCCTGAGCGGCTGCGTCGACATTGGCCATAAAGGCATCCAAATCCTGCTCTTCAAGGAGGTATAGCGTCATCTCACGCTTGAAGGTATCGGTGTACTTGGATTCCTCACCGCTGAACCAATACATCGGGGATGGCCAGTAGTGACCGGCGCCAGCTACCAGGCGGGTCTCACCGACGAAGAGGTTCTCCACTTCCGGCAGGCTCCTAGCCTTTTTGTTGGCCGGGATGAAGGACGGCACTTCGTTGACGATGGTCTCGTCGTGCTCGGGAGTGCTGATGTACATCAACCAGTCAACGCAGGTATCTACTTTGCCTTCCTTGATGCACTTTGGATGGATGGCGTAAGCCAGTGAGCCATAACCGCCCACACCGATCGGGAGGATCGGAGGGTCCTTGGCCAACGGAGTAGTCTCCTTGGTCAATGGCGGGAGCCAGAACGAGCTGAACTCAAACTTGCGGCGGTCGTCCTGCATGATCGAGCCCACGCGCCAG
>JAJFUJ010000096.1 GCA_021372475.1 Chloroflexota bacterium
CCCAATGCGCCTGTGGAGGCATCAGCACCTTGAGGATGGCCGGCAGGGGAGGCACAAACGGGAATGCGCACTGCCTGCAAAATCGCGCCCCCGGACGGTTGAGAGCCGCGCAGCGCGAACACGGCTTGACATAATCTAGAGGGTTAACATGGTCAGCGACGGGCGCGGCAGGATAGCTGCCGCGCGCAGCCGGCTGCGCCGGAGCAGAGCGCGCATTAACGGCTGCTTGCTGAGGCATGCCTGCCGCCGTACTGCGGGGAACAGCCGCTAGCGCGGCATTGCAAGTGGGTTGCTTGAGCAGCAGCTCCAACCTGCGCCGCTCGGTGCGTGAGACGGTATCCAGCACCGCCGCCTGCATCTCGGCTGCGGTCGCATAACGCGCGTTACGGTCAGCCGCCATCGCCCGGTCAATCACTGCCACCAGTTTCTCACTTACCGCCGGGTTATACTGGCGAATTGGCACACGCGGTGTAGGCACAAAATGG
The DNA here is from genome assembly GCA_021372475.1 of Chloroflexota bacterium. Lineage (GTDB taxonomy): Bacteria > Chloroflexota > Anaerolineae > UBA1429 > UBA1429 > JAJFUJ01. Next base: position 486 of record JAJFUJ010000096.1, read on the forward strand.
GGCAGGGGTGGGACGTTGGTCAGCAGGTGATACATAGTGGCGCCCAGCGCATATAAATCCGCGCGGCCATCCGATTGAGCAGAGCCCCATTGCTCAGGCGCAGCATAGTTCTCGGAGCCCATCGTGATGGTATCTTTGCGCTTGCCTAGCTTGTAGGTGCGCGCAATGCCGAAATCGATCAGCATAATCCTTCCGGAAGGGGTGACCATCACGTTGCTGGGCTTCAAATCCCTGAAGATGACCGGCGGCCGGCGCGTATGCAAATAGTTTAGCACCTCACAGATTTGGACAGCCCATTCCACCACAACGGATTCGAGCAGCGGCGCGCCGGTGTGCTCCAGGCGCTTCTGGAGCGACTCGCCGCGCACATAATCCATCACCAGGTATACTTTGCCGTCCTCCTGGAAAAACGCCGCGACCTTGGGCAGGTTGGGGTGGTCAAGCGTCACCAGGATATTGGCTTCCTGCTCAAACAATAAGCGCCCTTCCTGCAGCGCCTGAACATCGGAGCCATCGGCGCGCAGCTCTTTCATCGCCCAGATAAGCGAGCGCCCGTCGGGCAAATCCTCGGCCACTTCATATACCCAGGCCATACCGCCGCCGGCTATTAAGCGGGTTATGCGGTAACGATTTTTTAGTATAGTACCCGATTGTAACGGCTGTGATTCCATCTCTAGCTCTAGTTACGTAATACTCTCTATTAATACGTTCTTCGCCCGCCAGGGTTGTAAAGTATCTCGATTTTAGCACGCGTTAGAGCGCGCTGCAACGCGATGACTTGCCTATCCGAATGACCGCAGGTATGATTAAATAATTGTATGTTGAGGAGGCAGCGATGATCCCCTGGTGGGAGGTACTGTTGCGGCTTGTTCTGGCTATGCTGCTGGGCGGTATTATCGGTTGGGAGCGCGAGGCCGCAGGTAAACCAGCCGGATTCCGCACGATGATTTTAGTCTCACTATCTGCCGCGATGTATATCGTCGCGGCGCAGTTAGCGGCCGAGCAGTTCGGAGAAAGCCATGACAGCGTGCGGGGAATGACCGGCATCGTGCAAGGCATCAGCTTCCTGGGAGCAGGCATCATTCTGCGTTCGCAAGGTGAAGTACGCTGGCTGACCACGGCTGCCGCTGTGTGGGCCTCGGCAGCAATTGGCACCGCCACCGGCTTAGGCATCTACCTGGTCGCTGTTGCCGGCAGCGTATTGATATATATCACGCTACACTGGCTACCACACCTGGAGCAACGGTTACAGCGCTCTCGCAAGACAAAAACACCGCCCAAATCCAGCAATAGCGGTGATAATCGCGATTACTAGCGCTAGTTGTAGCATCATTCGAGGGTAAGAGCAACCTGTAATAAAAATGGGGCTCAAAAGAGCCCCACGGCCAAGCGCATAGCCTTAGTTCTGATCTTTGCCAGCTAACGCAGCATCGATCGCTTGAAGCTCTTCAGGCGCAAAGGACAAATGGTGCAGCGCTGCCACACTCTCCTCGATTTGCGAAACACGGCTGGCGCCAACCAGGGCAGAAGTCAAGCCCGGTTGACGCAGCACCCAGGCTACCGCCATCTGCGCCAGGGATTGCCCGCGAGCGCGGGCAATGGCGGCAAGGTTTCTCACTTTGAGCAGGTTTGCCTCGGTAATATGCTCGGGCCGCAGAAAACCAGTGGGGCGGCCAGCCCGGGAATCTAGCGGGATACCAGCGAGGTAGCGTTCGGTCAGCAACCCTTGCGCCAAAGGCGAGAAGACAATACAGCCCATGCCTTCTTCATCAAGCGTATCTAGCAGATCGGCTTCAATCCAGCGGTTAAACATGTTGTACACCGGCTGGTGAATCAGGCAGGGAGTGCCCATGCGCCGCAGTATTGCCGCTGCCTTGCGAGTCTGCTCGGAGTTGTAGGAAGAGATCCCGACATACAGCGCTTTACCCTGCCGAACAGCCTGGTCGAGAGCGCCCATCGTCTCTTCCAGCGGCGTGTTGGGGTCGGGGCGGTGGCTGTAGAAAATATCGACATAATCGAGATGCATGCGCTTCAAGCTCTGATCGAGGCTGCTGAGCAGGTACTTGCGCGACCCCCATTCGCCGTAAGGGCCAGGCCACATCCGGTAACCAGCCTTGGTGGAGATGATTAGTTCATCGCGGTAGCTGAGCAGGTCGTCGTGTAGAATGGCGCCAAAGGTTTCCTCGGCCGAGCCTGGGGGAGGACCATAGTTATTAGCCAGGTCCATATGGGTGATGCCCAGGTCAAAGGCACGGTGGATGATGGCGCGCGCATTTTCACGCAGGTCCACGCCCCCAAAGTTGTGCCACAGGCCTAGAGAAACAGCCGGCAGGAGCAGCCCGCTGCGGCCGCAGCGCCGATAAAGCATTGAATTGTAGCGATCATCCGTTGGTAGGAATACCATTTTTAACGCCTCCCCTCATCTGTGTTTGTTACTTGATATTCATACTTTATAATAGGTGGCACGTCAACCGAAAAAACATCTGGAGTAAACTTATGGAGCAGATTACACCTGAGCTGGCGCGGTGGATTGCCCTGGGTGCTCAAGGGCTGGCGAGCGATGCAGGTTTTGCCTCTGGCAAGCTAGGCGCCGCCCAGGTTATCGGGCAGCTAGGGTACATCCAGATCGACTCGATCGCCGTTATCCAGCGGTCGCATCATCACACGCTTTGGACCCGCGTTCCAAGCTATCGACCGGAGCATATCGAGGAGCTCAACCAGGAGCGGCTTGTCTTTGAGTATTGGCGCGGGCCGGCTGCCTCGTATCTGCCGATGCAGGATTACCGTTATCACCAGGCCACAATGGAACGCTATGCAGCAAGCGGACACTACCAGGCCTGGCTGGCTGGGAATCAGGAGCTGGCCGATTTTGTGCTCAAGAGGCTTACCGAGGAAGGCGCGCTGTCTTCCTCGCAGTTTGATGCGCCAGCAGGCTTCAAACGCGGAACCTGGTGGAACCGCAAGCCGGCTAAAATCGCCCTCGAGATGCTCTTTTCGACCGGACGCCTGATGGTCAGCCGACGCAACCATTTTGCGCGCGTCTATGACCTGGCGGAACGCGTCCTGCCGGATAGCCTTGACCTGAGCAAGCCAACCGACCAGGAAATTGCTTGCTTTGCGGTCCAACGCGCGCTGCAAGCGAACGGCATCATATCGGCCGAGGAGAGTCCCTGGCACATCGCCGGCAAAAACCAGGCGCAGCTAGCGCTCGAGGAATTGGCAGCGGTCGGCCGCGTCGTCCCGGTTAGCATTCGCGGCAAAGAGGGAGCATTTTACACCGCACCGCAGGCGCTATCCGCTCAAGCCTCAACAGAGCATGCGGAGATACACCTGATAGCCCCCTTTGACAACTTGATCATCGCCAGGTCGCGGCTGTTATCCCTCTTTGGCTACGACTATCATCTGGAGTGTTACCTGCCGACCCACAAGCGCAAACTAGGCTATTACAGCCTGCCCATGCTGTGGGGAGATCAGTTTGTGGGCAGGCTCGATCCCAAGGCTGACCGCAAGACCAAAACGCTGCTCATCCATCATATCGAGGCCGAAGGCAGTGTGGACCCCAGTGCCTACACCGAGCCTCTCGCTCGTAAACTAGCCGAGATGGCGCATTTTAACGCGTGTGAACGTGTTGTTATTGAGAAAAGCAATCCGCCGTATATGGAACAGCTAGTGACCAGGCAGTTGCATGCGCTGGGTGTATAAGCACGCCCCGTGCCGGGAGCTTTCCAAAAGCCCTGGAGACGAGGAAGTAATCCTACAGTAGCGATGAGACGAAGCTGTGTACCGCTAATCAGCCTCCGTTCGAAGGTAACTGGTTGACAGTCAGCCAGTCACTGCCTAGACTCTGGCTATCTACAGACTTGAGGTATATTGCATGCTCCAGGCAACGCGCACGGCGCTACGAATCGCTGAGGAACTCGTTCAGGCCGGGCTGCGCCCCAGCGCGGTTATCCTGGTGCATTCGTCGCTCTCCAAACTGGGCTGGGTCGAAGGCGGAGCGGAGACGGTTATACAGGGATTGCGTCTTGCCCTGGGGACGGAAGGCACGCTGCTGCTGCCGGCATTCAGCTACGCCACCGTCGGTCAGACAAATCCCTATTTTGATGTGCGCGCTACACCGAGCTGCGTCGGCGCGATACCAGAGTTCTTCCGCCAGCAGCCGGGCATCATCCGCAGCATCCATCCCACGCATTCCGTGTGCGGGGTGGGGCGGTTAGCGGCGGTGTTGTGCAGTGAGCACCATCGCGATAATACGCCGGTCGGCGCCCATTCACCACTGCGCCTGGTGCGCGATTTCTGTGGCCAGGTGGTATTTCTGGGATGTGGCATGGGGCCGAATACTTCGATGCACGGCGTGGAGGAGCTTACCAGGCCGCCATACCTGCTGCGCGAGTTTATTACCTATCACATCACGCTGGCTGACGGCAGCCACATCGAGTTGCCGCACCGCCACCACGACTTTCGCGGCTGGCGGCAGCGCTACGACCGCCTGCAAGCCTACCTCGATCCAGGCAGCGAGCTGCACATCGGCCGCGTGCTGGAAGGCACAGTGCATATCGTCGAGGCGCGCGCGCTGTGGCGAAAAGCCCTGGCTGGCTACCAGGCCGACCCGTTTGCTTTTGTCGAGCAGATAGATAATCCAGCAAATGACCGGTAACAGCGGTAAGCAAAGCCAATCTGGTGCGGAACAACCGAGCAATATCGGCGGTCAGGCCGTCCGCAGCACGGCCTACGTGACCGTCTCTTCGGCAGTGACCCTGGTTCTGGGGTTATTCCGTTCAATCATCCTGGCAAGATTGCTGCTGCCTGAGTACTTTGGCGTCGTCGCGCTGTCGACGTTCTACCTCGAACTGATTGGCAGGATTATCAACCTCGGGCTGGATTCTGCAGTTATCCATCATCAAGGCGACGACGAGCAGTTTTTAGGCAACTATGGTGCGCTACGTATCGGTTTAGGGATACTGACCGCGGCAGTCGGCCTCGCGCTTGCGCCGCTGTTGCGCTTGTTCTATCCCAGCATGCCTGATCTGGCGGCTGTAACTCGGGCTCTGGCCCTGGTCTCTTGCCTGGCTGCCTTCAGCCAGGTTCAGGAAGTTATCCTCCGTAAGCAGCTCAGCTTTCGCAAGCTGGCTGCCGTGGATATCAGCTCATCTATTGTGATGACCATCGTAGCGCCGGTGATGGCCTGGCAGGGAGCCGGCATCTGGGCGCTGGTTGCCGAGCAGGCAAGTGGAATCGCCGTAAGAGCAATACTATGTTGGGGCTTGCTGAGGCCGTGGAATCCACGCTTCCACCTGGATCGCAGCACCGTCAAATGGTTCTGGGCTTATGGTTGGCCGGTCTGGACCAATGGGTTGGTATCATATCTCCTGGACCGGGCTAGCGATTTTTGGGTAGGCACCAGGTTGGGCGAATTATCGCTTGGATATTATACGAAAGCGCTCGAGTATGCCAGGTATCCTCGGAGAGTGATCGCTACACCGCTGGTTACCGTTGCCCAGCCTGTCTTTGCCAGGCTGCAGCACGACCGACAACACCTGTCGCAGACTTTTACGCGCTTGGTGGCGCTGTTGGTCAGGGTAGGACTCGGCATCTCGGTGATTGGCTTGGTCTGTGCGCCGCCGCTGGTTACCTTGCTGCTGGGGGATAAGTGGCAGCCGATGACTGTAATACTGCAACTGCTATTAGCATATTCGCTTCTGGATCCGTTGGTATTTGCCGCGGAAAACCTTCTTTTGGCCGTTGGTAAAACCCAGGCGCTGGCTCAAGTGCGCATCTGGCAGCTTGGAGCATTTGTTGCGGCTATCCTTGTGCTCACAAAACCCTTCGGCGCCACAGGTATCGCGCTCGCCGTTGACCTTATGTCGCTGGTTGGTACTGTGTTGCTGTTCAAGGCAGCGCTAAGGGTAGTGGATTATACGCCCCGCACGTTGTTTGGCTGGCCGATTGTCGCTGGATTTGCCGCTGCTGCGGCAGGCGTTGGCAGCATGTACCTTATCCAAGCTAACGGCAGCGCGATAACGTCGAATCCGCAGATAGAACTGCTGCTGCAGTCTGTCGGCGCTGGAGCCTCCAGTATATTAGTATATTTGGGTATACTATGGGTGAGTGAGCGTCGCCAAATCGCTCAGAGTGTCCGCGAGGTCAAGCTGTTATGGCGGCAGAGCAGCGGTAGCGCACATGATGTGCCTGGTGAAACACCTGGTAGCTAAATGACGGCAGAGAACCAAGTGCAGGTAGTCTATTCCCAGGGAGCAAGATTCGCCGGCGGCGGAATCGGCAGCACCGCCTATCACGCTGTGCATGGTTTAGCGCAGCAGCATATGCTTGCGCGGCTGCTGTGCGGGTCGTACAACCAGACGGAGATACCGGATGCCCTTATCACTGCTTTTGGGCTGCCCAATCGGGCGCTCAGGAAACTTGCCCAGTATGACTCTTCCGGCAGGATTGCCTATTACCAGACTTCTCTATATGATGACTGGGCATCCGGCCGGCTAAAAGCAGCGGATTTATTCCACGTATGGGGCAACTATGGCTTGCGGTCGCTGCGGAAAGCGCATGACCAAGGGATGGTAACCATGGTCGAACGCGCCTCGGCCCTCCCGCGCGTCCAAGCAGAGATACTGGCTGCTGAATACAGCAAATGGCGTTTAGCCTGGCGGCCTGTAGCGGACGAGCTTAACAGAGCGGAAGCCGAACTAGAAGCTGCAGATTATATCCTTGTGCCATCACCGTTCGCTTACGAGTCGTTTGTAAAAAACGGATTCCCCGACTCTAAAATACGGAGCCTGCCTTTTGGCGTCGACGTAACGCGCTTTCAGCCTGCTTCCGAGAGGGAGCCATCTCCTTTCCGCGTGCTCTTTGTCGGCCAGCTTGGCCTGCGTAAAGGGGTCCTCTATCTGCTTCAGGCATGGGAAAGATTGCACTGGGAGAATGCAGAGCTGTGGTTGGTAGGTAACACTGACGCATCCTTCAGGCAGTTTCGACATCTGCTGCGCTTGCCCGGTGTCAGAGCTGCAGGTTATACGGCTGACCCGCTTCGCTGCTACCAAAATGCCGACCTGTTTGTTTTCCCTTCTCTCGAAGAGGGCAGCGCTCTGGTGACCTATGAGGCCTTGGCATGCGGCCTGCCGGTCATCACAACCTATCAATCCGGCTCGGTGGTGCGCGATGGGACCGACGGCTGGATTGTGCCGGTGTGCGATGCCGGCAGCCTAGCGGAGCGTATGCAGTTGATGCGTAACGACAACGCTTTACGCGCAAGGATGGCCGCAGCAGCCAGAGAACGAGCGCTTGAATACCCCTGGACCCGTTATGAACAGCAGTATGTTAAACTATGCACTGCCCTGGTCAGGGACGGTGCTATTACGGAGACGCAGTATGTTGGTTAGCCTGGTCATCCCAACGTACAACCGGGCTGCTGTACTCAAGTGCTGCCTCGAGAGCTCTGCCTCGCAAACATATCCGGAACTGGAGATTATCGTTGTTGACGACTGTTCATCTGACGGCACCAGCGAACTGGTGCGGACCTGCTTTCCGCAGGTGATCTATATCTGCCAGCAGCGCAACGCCGGGCCGGCAGCCGCGCGTAACCGGGGCATACACGTGGCACAAGGAGAGATCGTCGCTTTCACTGACGACGACTGCGTCCTCCCTGATGATTACATTGCGCGGCTGGTTCAAGGCTACCAGGATTTCCCGCAAGCGGCCGGTGTGGGGGGCTATATGGAAGCGCCGGCCGATGTGCTCAAGCACAATGCGCTGGCGCAGTTCGAAGCCTATACCACACACGTCCTGTTCAGAGCGGGCAGCGCTCCTTACCTAGGCGGCGACGAATGCCCAGCCGGGGGCACTAATGCGATCTCTTATCGGCATTCGGTGCTGGATGCGGTCAGCGGCTTTGATGAGACCTTTCCCTTCGCTGGCGGCGAAGATACCGACCTCAAGCACAGGATAGTGCAGGGAGGAGGTCTCGTGCTATACTTACCGCTTAGAGTTATGCATCTCCGCAGTTATACGCTTTCAGGCTTCATACGCCAGCAGTATACTTATGGCAGAAGCGCAGTTCATTATGAATTAAAACACCTGCACAAGATACCAAGCCGCTGGAGGTTGGTGCTGCGTTTGGGCGCGCGCTGTGCGCGTTGGTTTCGCAACCTAGTGACCATTGGTCCAATGCTGGCCTCAATAAACTTGCTTGCAAATCTGGCGGACCTTTGCGGGCAGTGGTATGAGGTTAGCTTGCTCAATAAAAACAGGTGAACTTATGGTAAATATCCGATTATGGCGCGATTATCCGGCAGAGGGCTGGCCGAGCATGGACCGTTACGCAACCAGCCTTTATCATGCGTTTATCAAGGAAGCGCTGGCTGCCGACATCGACATGCTGGAGCCGCCAGCACCGTGGCCTGGCAGATACGGGGTGATTGCTTCGCGCTACCTGCGCTACCCGGGATGGATGCGCAGGAACCACGGAGATATCAACCATATTCTGGACCATTCGTATGCACACCTGTGTCGCAGCGGCAGAGGCAAGACGCTGGTGACGGTGCACGACCTTGCTCCAATGGCATACAGCCGGCGCCTGAGTGTTTCCGGCATGACGTGGAGGCTGTCGGTTCAAGGCATCAAACGGGCCGATTTGGTAATAACGGATTCCACATTCATTGCGGATGAGCTAACCCGTGTATTGGGGATTCCCCTGACAAGGATTACCGTGATACCACTGGGGGTCTCAGGTGCGTGCAAGCCGCTCGCTCCGTCTGCACGGCTCAAATTGCGTGTAACCTACAATCTCGGCGCCGGGCCGCTAGCTCTGCATATAGGGAATTGGCAATCCCGCAAAAACCCGATAGGCATATTAACAGCCCTCAAGGAGCTGCAGCGGCGAAATGTAATCGTGCAACTGGTACAAGCCGGGGCGACTCCAAGCCGTGAGATACTGCAGAAAATCAGGGAATGGGATCTCTTGGACCAGGTACTATTTATGGGGCATGTCACTGAGGATGAGCTTGTGGAGCTCTATAATACGGCCGACCTGCTGCTCTTTCCCTCATTGTATGAGGGATTCGGCCTGCCGGTACTGGAAGCGATGGCTTGCGGCACTCCTGTCGTGACCAGTGATATCTCAAGCTTGCCGGAGGTTGCTGGTGAAGCCGCCGTGTTGGTAGATCCTCTAGATGCGAAGGCAATTGCTAATGGGATCGAGCGGGTGCTCGATGATCACGTTCTCAGGGTGCGCCTGATTGAGATCGGCCTGGAACGTGCCAAAGCATTCAGTTGGGAAAACACGGCTCATCAGGTGTTTCGCCAATACGAAACATTAATGCATTAACTATTATTCTCCACTGCTTGCAGAGATATCCCCTGGGCAACAACCATCGCCACAGCGTAATGGTCGCTATGGGATAGACTGATCGCCCACTCTGCCAGACCGAGCTCCTGGGCTCGCGCCAGTGCACGCCCGTAGAGCGTTACCATCGGCTTGCCGCGTCTATCGGGCAGTATCTCCATCTCAGTCCAGGCAATACCATCGATGCCTGTCCCAAGCGCCTTGGAGATAGCCTCCTTGCCGGCAAAACGCACCGCCAGCTCATCGAGCCTGTCACGGCAGAGAGCCTGCTCAGCAGGGGTATACACGCGCTCTATGAAACGCGCGCGCGCATGCGATAGCGCGCGCGTCATACGCTCAAGCTCAATGAGATCGACGCCAACACTTAACATAATATTCTAACCAAATGATTAATTAGCTGGTTGCTCTTCAGGCTCTGGGTTGAGCATCGGCTCAAGAATCCGCTCCATGGCCATGGTGTGGCTGCACACCCCACGGCGCAGGAAAAAGTCGCATTGGCAGTTCCATACTCCAGCATCATAGCTAACAAGGTAATTATTATGTTCACCGCGGAATTCCACGTGAAATGACTGAAAGGTAACGCGGTCGCGCTCCTCGGCATAACGCCGAGCCTTTTCGATCTTGCTGATCATGCCCGAATCCATCACAATAGCGCCTCCTTAAAAAAATCACACCGCAGTGCGCTAGAGCACCGGGTGTGTGAGCACCTCGCCGAACCTGATAATTCCCTCACTGAAACCAGCATATCACCTCAAGGGAAACGTTATCTAGCTTCAGTATATGAAATCCACGGATATCTGTCAACAGCTCATTAGCTGAGGGTGTGGAAAAAGTATCCAGTTGGAGACACCGTAGTGTCTGAAAAACCGGGTTGCGAACTTACGCATCCTGTTTCCCAATGGGCAAGTGTCAGGACGGAACTTTTTTTTCCACACTCTCTATTAGCTTGCATCCTAGTAGCTTAATATCACTTTATTATGATCCATTCTTTTCATCTTCATCTATCTGGGTAGGTTTTCGACCGTAGGTGGCCACCATATCCGCCAATCGCTCCTCATCCGTCTCCCAGGCATACACGACGCGTGTGGTGTCCGGGTGCTGGTGCCCAAGTAAGGCCGCAACCCATTCCAACGGCATCCCCTCATCGAGCAGATCCTGAGCACGACGATGGCGCAAAGAGTGGGGCGAAGTGTTAGCATACAATCCCTCGGACCGTGCGGCCTGTTTGACGATTAGCCAAGCGTGACTCGGGGTTATCGCCTGGCCTTTGCCGCGCCGATGCGAAACAAATAGAGCAGCGCGCTGGTCATCCTCACGCTCACGGATATAGGCGCTGATTAACTCGCGCGTCTCGTCTGAAAGGAATACCGTGCGCGGTTTGCCGTTTTTAGTGACGACCAGGCGCAGGCGCACAGCCCGACCGTCCAGCACGTCCTCGCGGGTAAGCGCCAGGGCTTCTGAAATGCGCATGCCTGTATCATACAGCAGCGCCATCAGGCAGCGGTTGCGCAAGAGCAGCAGGCGCTGCATGCCTCGCTCGGGCGGCAGCGGTTGGCGCAGGTAATGGGTCAGCACGCGCATAACCTCCGGATCCACCTTGCGCTGCTTGTAGCCTTCACGCCGACGCCCTCGTCCTGCATCGATGCGTCGGACCATTCGTTCGTAGGTGACGCCGGGGGGCAGCAGGTCACGTAAATCGAGCCAGTTCATCAAGCGGCGCGCGGCCACCAGATAGGTGCGGCTGGTGCGCGTCGCGTTCGTGCTGTTCGGTCGTACGGGACCGTCAGGATAAGCCTCACGCAGCCAGACATTGAATGCGGCCAGGGTCTCCTCGTTCAGTTTTGCCAGAGGGAAGGGCAGCAGAGCATCCGCAGCGTCATAATCACCAGCTTGGATATGCAGGAACCTGATCAACGCCTGCAGGCCGTAGTGATACGTGCATTTGCTGAGCGGGCTCAATTCGAGCTGTTCCAGCATGAGTTCACTGGCCTGGTTTACCGTGGTAATGTTTTGCGGGGTGGGGGGGAGCGAAACAGCGTCCATACCTAGCCTCCAGCATCTTATAA
>JAJFUJ010000111.1 GCA_021372475.1 Chloroflexota bacterium
ATGGATAGGCGCAGGCAAGCCTGCGCACTCCACAATCGGAGAAGAGCGATATGGAGTGCATCGGCCTGGAGTGCGTTGGCTTGCCAACGCATGGATAGGCGCAGGCTTGCCTGCGCACTCCATAGGCATAAATAAAAGGAAAAGGGAGTAAAGCTTATGAACGAACAAATGGATGATGAACTGGATTTTGCCACGCGCTGCATCCATGCCGGCGTCGAGCCGGACCTGGAGACGGGCGCAGTCAAACGGCCTTTGGTGATGGCCAACAGCTACCAGGCGCCGTTCGACTTTCGCACCGATCCCAACGCCAAGATGCGCTTCGGCTACGCGCGCGAACACCATCCCAATGGTTACTGGCTGGAGCAGCGGCTGGCTGCCATGGAGGAGGGCGAGGCCTGCGTGGTGACGGCTTCCGGTGTAGCGGCCATCAACGGGACGCTCTTCAGTCTGCTGAGCCGGGGCGACCACGTCGTGGCCTCTGCGACGGTGTATGTGGCGGTGCGCGATGTGCTGCTCAACCACTTCCCGCAGCGCTTTGGCATTGATTCGACCTTGGTGGATACCGCCGATGCGGAGGCTGTCCGGCGGGCGATTACCCCGCGCACTAAATTGATCCACATCGAGACGCCGGGTAACCCTACCACGCGCATCAGCGATATTGCGGCCATCGCCAGGATAGCTTCCGAAGCCGGCATCCCGCTGATGGTCGACAGCACCTGGGCTGGCCCAGCCCTGCAGCATCCGCTCAAGTTGGGCGCGACCCTGGTCGCTCACAGCCTGAGCAAATATATCAACGGCCACGGCGATGCCATCGGCGGCTGCGTCATCGGCCCCTCGGAGATCATCGAGCGCATCCGCCGCTTTGCCATCGTGGACCTCGGCTCGTGCATCAGCCCGTTCAATGCCTGGCAAATCATGCGCGGCTCGGCGACGCTGCCGCTGCGCATGGAAAAGCACTGTGCCAACGCGCTCAAGGTGGCCCAGTTCCTCGAAAGCCACCCCAAGGTGGCCTGGGTGCGCTACCCAGGCCTTGCTTCTCATCCGCAGCATGCCATTGCCGTCAAGCAGATGGATGGTTTCTCCGGTATGCTTAACTTTGATATCAAGGGCGATCCGGCGCGGCGCCCGGATTTCCTGCGCAAGCTCAAGGTCTTCACCCACGCTACATGCCTCGGCCATGACGAAAGCCTGATCATGGTGTACGAGTGGGATGATGAGAAATTCTTCCGCGTCAGCGTCGGTATCGAGAGCGCCGACGACCTGATTGCCGACCTCGGCCAGGCGCTGGACGCCGTGTAGTCTGAGATGCGGAGGCTTGCCTCCGCATCTTTGTTGGTGGTGAGAATGTGCACATGCGTGTATGCGCGTTTATAGACTGCTAGCTCTCCTCCTCCAGCGCCTGCCGTAGCTCCCCGAACAACAGCGCCAGCGCAGCCGGCGTAAAGTGCGCGTTCAAGCCGCTGGGATTGGGCAGCACCCATAACCCGGCGCCGGCGATGGTCTCAGGCTGGCGGCCGATTTGCGCCTTCTTGCGCCCAAAGGCCTTGCGGTACAGCTCGATGGTCAACACTGCCACCCATCGGGGTTGGTAGATTTCTACCTTGTTCTTCAGACAGATTGCGCCTTCCTGCAGTTCGTTGAGCGAGAGTTCGCTGGCCGCTGCCGTCGGCCGGTCAACCAGGCTGACGATGCCGATGCCGTAATCCAGCAGCTCGTGCTCATCGTAGGGGGAGAGCAGCCGCGGAGTGAGTCCGGAAGCGTATAGCGCCGGCCAGAAACGGTTGCCCGGCCGCCCAAAGTGGTGTCCGATGGCGGCCGTATAGAGCCCGGGGTTGATGCCGCACAGTAGCAGCCTGAGCCCGGGCGCGATGATATCCGGCACACGCTTGTTGACGGCGGCCAGCAGCTCCTCACGGGTAGGCCTGTTATGAGTGTTCTTTACAATCATTGCGATGCCGCCTTGGTAGCCTGCACACCTCAACACACCATCCTGCCTAGGCTGGTGATTGCAGGAAAGCCTGATGTGCCTTACGTAAAAGCCCAGGTTCCTCTGCTGATAACGATTTGTTTATCAGCGGTCGCTTCTTTTGTCTGGCGCCTATAGACAAATACCTGCCACTAGGTTTATAATATATTCTGTGGTTTGCGGCAAGGGGATAACTATGCCGACCAGCTTGTTTCAGCAACGCATTATCGCAGCACAACGCCAGTTAGCGATTCTGGAAGTGCGCCGTCTATCCAGCCCTGATAGCTCACCTTCGTTGGATGCTGGCGCTAGCGCCAAGCATAAACTATTGCACAATCCCCATGCCCTGGTGGTGCTTATTAACGCAACTGACGCGGATCCCACTGGATTCGGGACCTATTGCGCAAATGATTCCATTCTTTATCAGCCCTCGCCAAAGGATAGCGCACAATGAGCAGCCTGCAGCGTATCCGTGTTATGTTGGTTGACGACCACGAGGTGGTGCGCAGCGGATTGACGCACTTTATCTCTGTTTCCGATAATCTGGATATGGTTGGTCAGGCGGCCAATGGCTTAGAGGCGCTCGCAGTGGCAGATTGCTGCCACCCCGATGTGGTGCTGATGGATCTGATCATGCCGGAGATGGATGGCATAGAAGCGATTCGGCGCCTGCATACCAAGTATCCCAAAATGCACATTATAGCTCTCACCGGCTTTGCCGACCATGACCTGGTGCAGCAGGCGCTGTCAGCAGGGGCAATCAGCTTCATCCTGAAGAATACCTCGATAGATGAGTTATCCGAGGCGATTCATGCCGCTTACCTCGGTCGGCCAAGGTTAACGCTGGAAGCGCTCAATGTGCTCGTTGATCAGCCGGTTAAGAACGTCCCGCATGCTAGTGTTTTGACGCCTCGCGAAATCAAGGTCTTGGGCTTGATCGTTGAGGGGTGCAGTAACCAGCAAATCGCCGAACGGCTTATGCTCAACCTGTCGACGGTCAAAACACACATTAGCAATATTCTTCTTAAACTGGGAGCTACGAACCGTGTGGAGGCTGTATCAATTGCTTTGCGCGAGAAAATGCTAGAAAAGGCGGATTGCTGAACGCGTCGTTTGATGCCATATCGTGTTTACAGCCTGCGCAGCAATGTTTTACCCTTGATAGTACGCCACGCAACATCCCTAGGTGCTATGCATTTGTTTAGGATGGCTTTCCTGATCTCTTTGATGATATCGCGGCTGCTGGTAGTTGGGATGTGATGGCGGTCTTATCCCACACGCTGGGCGGTCGGGTCATCTTTATCACCGACGCCGGCAATCCCTGGTTCAACGCCCAACGCCCCGAGCTCTACTATACCGCGACGGATGAGGCATAACGTGTACCGCAATATCATCTGGGATCTGGACGGCACTATCATTGATAGCTACCCGGCCATCGGCAAAGCTTATGCCGAGGCGCTGGCTGAACTTGGCTGCGCCATAGCGCTGGATGAAATCGATGTACTGGCCCACATCTCGCTGAACCTGGCTACCGAACAATTGGCTGCACGCTGCGGCCTGGCGGGGGAGGCCCTGAGCGAGGCCTTTACTCGCATTTATGGCGCTGCTGACCCGGCTGGCCAACCGCCGCTGGCCGGTGTGCGCCAGGTGCTCGACATAATCGTTGCACGCGGCGGCAAGAATATAATAATCACCCACCGCATCCGCAGCAGTACGTTGGCATTGCTCGATGCCCACAAGCTCACTGGGATGTTTGCTGGCATCCTCTGCGGTGATGACGGCTACCCGCGCAAACCCGCTCCCGGGGCTTACTTGACCGCGTTGGAACGTTACCGACTCGTTGCCGCCGAGACACTAGCCGTGGGTGACCGGGCTATCGATATCCTCGGCGCGCAGGCGGCCGGGCTGAGCGCGGTGCTCTACGGCAAGCCCCTCGAAGGCGTGAGCCCTGACTATCTGTTCGGGGATTATACTGAGGCGCTACGTCTGCTCGGCAGTTCTTGAGAGCTGTTCAGATTGTTTCATCATCCGCAGCGGAGCCTGTCGGCAGCCCGCCCCACAGGCGCAGCTTATAAGCATAGAGCGCGAATTTGCGCCGGTCGTGGAATAACCCGGCCGGAAAGGTGAGCGCATCCCACCAGGCGGCGTATTGCGAACATGGCAGCGTATAGAGCAACGCCCGTCGGCCAGGGGCGCGATGTGGCGCAGTGGGCGTGTTGTCGTAAAAACGCAGGCTGGCGAAATCGGTCAGCGCCAGGGTTTCGATGAGCACTGCAGAGTGCGAAAGCCGGTCGTCGATGGCGGCCAGCAGGTCGGGTGCACAGCGGCCGATGGGCGGAGTGCATACGCCCAGCAGGTGGTGGCGATAGTAATGGAAGGCCTGCTCGTGCAGCAGGTAGGCATACAGGGGCTGGGCTCTACTGAATAAGGGGAAGGTAAACTGTTCCACCGGTTCCTTGCCGGGCGGCGCGTCATGCTGATTGTGTACATCCCAGCCGAGCAGCTCCAGCAGTGGCTCGATGAACTCGCGGCACAGACGCCCTGTGCCCTCGGTTTCGGCGCTGAAGGTGCGTTGGTCCCGGCGAAAACGCTCAAGCAGATCCGTCAACGCGGACGGCATGTATCCCATTTCGCCCCTCCCCGGTGGGTGAAATCTCCCTCAGTATAGTGGGAAAACACGCCGCGCGCAAGCGCTTACGTCATTCCCGCGCAAGTGGGAATCCAGGATTCTGTCTTATAATACACGTTATTATCATATTACAACCTAACTAACACTACAGTCCATCCGGGCACCTTACGCAAGTGATCATTCAGCAGATGAAAGCTTAAACAAAAAAACAGGGCAATGAGCTTATTCACTGCCCCACCATCACATTCAGTGAAAGACCGATTATAACCCAATGGTTATATCATCATATATTTCTCGTGTATGCCGTGTTTTATTGCCTTCACTCTACCCGAATGCCGTTTACCAGGTCAACATACGGCTTGTACTCGAGCTTGGGGCGCGGCTCAAAAGCAATGTACACCTCGAGCATCCCGCCATGCACGGCGCGTTCGCGGCGCGCCGCCAAGAGGTCGCCGATA
>JAJFUJ010000092.1 GCA_021372475.1 Chloroflexota bacterium
CATAAGGATATATATTGCCTTGACGGTCGAACATAGCATATTTATCATGCAACCAGTTCGGTTTGAGGAGCAGATTATGAAGAGCTTTCGTAAAGAGCTGTGGATGAATGTGCCTACCCGTCAGGCGTTGGTTAATATCACCCCACAGGTGGAACAAGCGGTGCGCGAAAGCGGTATGCGTGAAGGGCTTGTGCTCGTCAACGCCATGCACATCACCGCTTCGGTGTTTATCAATGATGACGAAAACGGGTTGCACCGCGATTATGAAGCCTGGCTGGAGGAGCTGGCGCCTCACAATCCGGTAGACCATTACCAACATAACTTGACCGGTGAGGATAATGCTGATGCGCATCTCAAGCGCCAGGTAATGGGGCGTGAGGTCGTAGTGGCTCTGACAGCCGGCCGTCTTGACTTTGGCCCTTGGGAGCAGGTATTCTACGGCGAATTTGACGGTGGACGCCGCAAAAGAGTGCTAATTAAGATAATAGGAGAATAAATATGAAGGAACTGACCAAGCTTGTGATACCATCCTGGCCTGCTGAAGAAGAACCGAATGACGATTATACAGTGCTGCTCAATGGGCAGCCGGCTTTTGTACATCGGGCGCGCGTGTCGGCATTTCCGCTTAACCAGGTGTGGCCGGGCTACCAGAGGCCTCTCGAACAGACTGAAATTGCCGGCTTTGTGAGTTGGGATATGGCACAGCCAGTCGAATGCCGCATTACCTGTCGTCAGCAGGTGCGTGAGGCGCGGGTGCGACCTAGCGCCGCCGGAATACAGCCGGTCGTCGAAGGCAATACGGTAATCCTGCAGGTATCGTGTCCTGGCCAATATACCGTCGAGGTGAACGGAACCCACAAGGCGCTGCATCTGTTTGCCAATCCGCTCGCGACGGATATCCCGGCAGAGTCGGCGCCCGGCGTGCGCTACTTTGGCCCCGGCGTACACTGTCCCGGCATTATCCGGATGCAGAGCAATGAAACGGTGTATATCGCTGGCGGAGCTGTAGTGTACGGCGTAATCACCGCAGATCACGCAGAAAACATCACCATATGCGGCCGCGGCATTCTAGATGGCAGCAAGTTCGACCGCTCTGAAGTACACGGGCTCATCAACCCTCTCGGCTGCCGTAATGTGGTGATCGATGGCATCATCCTGCGCGATCCTAATGTGTGGACGGTTGTCCCGGTATTATGCCAGCAGGTGCACATCAGGAATATCAAGCTGATCGGTTTGTGGCGCTACAATGCTGACGGCATCGATTTTGTAAACAGCCAGCACTGCTCTGTGGAGGATTGTTTCATCCGTTCGTTCGATGATTCGATTGTTTTCAAAGGGCTGCACGGCTGGGGCGGCCTGCAATGCAATCTCGAACCCGTGGCAGATATCCAAGTCCGGCACTGCGTCATCTGGAATGACTGGGGGCGAGCGCTGGAAATCGGCGCAGAGACGATCGCCACAGAGATCAAGGACCTGCATTTCGAGGATTGCGACATCATCCACACCGTGCATGTCGCTCTCGATATCCAGAATACCGACCGCGGTCACTGCCACCACATGGTGTTCAGGAATATCCGCATCGAGCTGGATGATGACTTTACTCAACCTATGATGCAGGAATATCCCGAGCAGGCTTATGCGCCAGCAGCAGGCTACCGTTGGATACCGCCCATCATTGAGGTATTGGTCTTCAAGGGATTCTGGTCAAAAGACGCAATCCGCGGTAAGGCGGACCATATCCTCTTTCAGGATATCTCCGTCAAGGCATGGGGAGTACCCGAAACTCATCTGCGCGGTTTCGACGAGGAACACGCCGTGCGGGATATCGAATTCAAAAATCTTACAATAAACGGCCAGTCGATGACTGACCCTGAAGCCGGGTTCAAGATGAATGAATATGTCCACGGCATAACCTTGACCCGGTAAGCAATCCAGGATTTTTCTGCCAGTAATACATCCCTGCAGCATGGACGCGTTTGTATCGAGCATTACCAAGCATGGAGCTTAGCCGGGAGCACAGTTCTCTAGCTGCCAAAGAGAGAGAGTTGAGCAGGGGGTGTTTCTTTATCGCTAGGATGCTTCAGTTCAGGGGCAGCTTCGGTCTCTCGGAGCTGCTCCCCCTCGGGGATGGGCATGCCCAGCATCCGTTCGAGCATCTCGACCAGATGGCGCTGCTCTGCTGGACGTAAGCGCTCCAGCAGATTTTTCATCTGGGTGGTGCGTGCTGTTAAGGCCAACTGATAAAGCTGTTCGCCGGTAGGCGAGAGCACCAGGCTGATAGCTCGTAAATCTGAACTGTCGGAGGAGCGCTCGATAAGCCCCATCTGTTCCATACGCCGCACGCCGACGCTGACCGTAGGGGCGGTCAAGGACAATCCGGCCGCGATGTGTTGCAGCCGGCAATTTGGGTGCTGACCTATCCACATAACTAACTGAATCTGCGCCTGGCTAGCTGGCAGGTCGGCCGTCTCACCCCATTCATTCTCAAGCCTATTCAAGTAGCCAAGGCAGGCAGCGAGGCGTTGTTCAATGGACATCGGCCGGGCCTCTCAGGCTGTTTAGTTTGGCAAACTAATACTAACGGATTTCAGATGCTATGTCAAGTGATTTCATCAGGCTGGCCAAATAATGCGAGCGCTTATCTTGGGAGGTGAGCTGTTTTTCGTATAATACAGATTGAGTATGATTGAGTGAGTGTAGCATGTCTATTTTGATTGGGCAACAGTTAACCCGATATTACGGATCTCAGGATCTGTTTCGTGACCTGGATTTTGTCATTGCACGCGGCGACAAAACCGGTCTTGTCGGACCTAATGGCAGCGGCAAAACATCTTTGTTGCGTTTGTTGTTAGGCCTGGATGAGCCAGACGGCGGCAGTGTGCACCGCGCGCGCGGGCTGCGCATCGGCTATCTTCCGCAGAAACCTGTCTTGAATAGCCAGCGCACACTGTATTCCGAGATGGAATCGGTATTCAGCGAGCTTATTGCGCAGCAGAGTGCGCTGTACGAATTGGCTGACGCAATGGCGACGGCCGATGATTCCTCCATCTTGCTGGAGCAGTACGCGGCTGCGGAGCAGCGTTTTGATGCAGCCGGCGGTTATGCGTATGAGGCGCGTATCAAGCATATCCTCGGCGGTATGGGTTTTGGGCCACAAACATATGATTGGCCAATCTCTTACCTCAGCGGAGGTCAAGTGACGCGTGCCTTGTTGGCGCGCCTGCTGCTGGAAGAACCCGAGCTGCTTGTGCTGGATGAACCGACCAACTACCTGGACTTGCAGGCGCTCGAGTGGCTCGAAAGTTACCTGAGCACCTGGGC
Organism: Chloroflexota bacterium; assembly: GCA_021372475.1. GTDB lineage: Bacteria > Chloroflexota > Anaerolineae > UBA1429 > UBA1429 > JAJFUJ01. Next base: position 3,322 of record JAJFUJ010000092.1, read on the forward strand.
AGGCAGCCTGCTGGTGGTCTCGCACGACCGCTATTTTTTGGATAAGGTGGTCACCCGTATCTGGGAGCTCAACCTCGGCAAGCTGGAATTGTACCACGGCAACTATAGCGCTTACTTGCTGCAGCGCGAAGAGCGCCGCCTCCGTCAGCTCAAAGAGTTCCAGGCACAGCAGGAATTAATTGAGCGCACGGAGGAGTATATCCGCCGCAACAAAGCCGGGCAGCTCGCTAAGCAAGCCCGTGGCCGCGAAACACGCCTGGCCCGTTTGGAGCGTATCGCCCAGCCGACCCGCAGCGAGCGTGTGGCGCTGCACCTGACGACGCGTGTCCGCTCGGGCGACAAAGTGCTCATGAGCGAAGGGGTTGTAATCGGCTACAGCGATGATGATACAGGAGAGGCTAGCCGCCTTTTTCACAGCGGTGAAATCCTGGTGCAGCGAGGTTGGCGGGTAGCCTTGCTGGGGCCGAACGGCGCCGGCAAGACCACATTGCTGCGCACCATTTTGGGAGAGCTGCAGCCGCTCGAAGGCGCCATCCGCTTGGGAGCCTCGGTTAAGGTTGGCTATTTACCGCAATCGCAAGCTTGGCTGGATGGTCCGGAGTTGATGCTCGATTATGTGCTTGAACGTACCGGACTGCTGCTTGAGGATGCCAGGTCGCTGCTGGGGCGCTTTCTTTTCGAGGATCAAGATATGGCCAAACCCTTGTCGGCCCTTTCAGGCGGGGAGCGCTCCCGGCTGGCGCTGGCCCAGCTCACACTACAAGGGGCGAACCTGCTTATTCTGGATGAACCCACAACCCACCTGGATCTGGCTGCCCAGGAGGTGTTGCAGCAGGTGCTGATGGGCTTCACAGGCACGCTATTATTCGTCTCGCACGACCGCTACCTGGTAAATGCCCTGGCGACCCATGTTTGGTGGATCGAACAGGGGTCCATGCACCAGTTTGAAGGCAACTATAACCAGTATATCCAGCGGCAAGAAGCGGAGCGCGATAAATCAGCGCCGCCAACTGAATCTAGCCTATCCGAGAAAGACGATTGGGCGGAACAGAAACGCCGCGAGCGTAAAATCGAACGCTCGCAACGCGACCGACTGGATCGTATCCGCTCCTTGGAGCAGGAGATAGCTGAACTTGAGCGCAGCATTCAGGCTCTCAACTTGGCGATTGCTCAGGCTAGCGAAACGCAGAATCTGGCGCGGATCACCTCGCTGAGCTCGCAGTATGCTGTCCTTCAGCGGGACTTGGCGGAGCGCCTGGCGAGCTGGGAAGCGGCCTCAGGTGAAGAATGATGAAATACGTGATAGGCTTGACCGGTAGTATCGCCAGTGGTAAAAGCACTGTTGCGCATAAGTTGAAAGAGTTTGGTGCACACATCATCGATGCGGATATTGTAGCCCACCAGGTAATGCTGCCTGGAATGCCGGCTTATGACCAAATTGTGGCGCATTTTGGGAGCACCATCTTGGATGCACATGGGGTAGTTAATCGTAGGGCGCTCGGGGCGCTCGTGTTCGCAAATCCGCAGGAGCTGAACACCTTGGAACAAATCAGCCATCCCGCCGTGGCCGCTCTTCTCAGGGATTGGCTCGCCGGTTTTAACGCCGGTATCCTGGTTGTCGAGGCGATTAAACTGCTGGAGGCCAGTATCCATATGCAGTGTGATTCCGTTTGGGTGGTATGCTGCACGCGCGCGCAGCAGGCGGCACGCATGCGTGCGCGTGATTTGAACGAAGACCAAATCGAGCAGCGCATTGCTGCGCAGCCCCCCCTACATCTCAAGCTGAGCGCTGCACACGTCCTTATCGATAATTCGGGCGACATGGCCAGCCTGAATGGGCAGCTTTGCTATGCCTGGCAGCGCATTCTAGCGCTGCAGAAAATTAATTAGATAAGCTAATTATACAGAAAGCGACTGAGAGGAGCGCAAACAGCGTGAAGGCCCTGACCCAATTCTTTAGCAAGCATCCGCGGCTGCTTACCTGGCTCATACTGGCGCTTGGGATGGTGCTCATCATTTTGTATAGCTCACGCCAAGTACCGCTATCATGGGGCCAACGCGCAGCGCTGGCGGCGATCACGGTATTGCTGGCAGGCGGGTGCGCTTGGATCATACACTGGGAATAAACAGTATGAATGCTGTAACCTGGATAAACCGCATGTACCTGCCCCCATATAATTCCTAAGCTGTATGTTAAGACAGCACCAGGCAGAAATCGTTTCAAGGGTTGAGCCGTTGGTTGGCTCGACACTTCTTTATTTACGCTGCCCAGAGCTGGCGGCAGCGGCGACTCCCGGGCAATTCGTCATGCTGCGCCTAAGCCCCTCCGCTGACCCTTACCTGCGGCTGCCACTGCCGATACACCGGCTGCTCAAAGATGGAATCGTTCTCTTCATTTCAAATGCCGACTGGTCGCCTTATCTGGATAGCTTTGTTGTCGGCGATAAGCTGGATCTGCTGGGACCGGGCGGGCAGGCGCAAAACATAGCCGGATATCAAACGCTCGCCCTGGTATCACAAGGCTTCGGCATTGCTCCCCTGCTGAGCTTTGCAGACCGCACGCATGCGAGGGTGGTTCTGCTGGCCAGTGTAGCCAGCCCTGGACAAGTGTATCCGCGCGAACTCGTGCCCAAGCAGGTTGAATATCGGACCTTTGTTGGTCAAGCCTCCGAGGCTGCATGGCGTGCCGCTTTGGCAGAGCTGCCGGATTGGGCGCATAGGGTATTTGCTGCCGGCGGGAAACCGTTGTATACACAATTAAGAAGCTGCTTCGAGCAGCATATTATCCCGTTAAAGCCGGGGCGTGTATATATTTGGTCGGCCGATAACCTCGTTTGCGGGCTGGGTGCTTGCCGAGGTTGCGCAATTACAACACGGCATGGGCAGCGGCTATGCTGCCAGGACGGGCCTTTTATGGATCTTAACTATCGCTGGTAGGCTGACAGGATGAGGAAACTATCGGTATATTTCGCGGTATTGTTGGTTCTAGTTGGATTACTTGCTTTCAGTACCGTGAATTTTGCCAAGCGGGGCCAAAATGATAGAGAAGAGCCGACTCAGCAGCCGGTCGCTACAGCCAGCTCGGTTCAGACTGAGCCTGCACGCGAAGCCAGTGCGACCGCGCAGCCTCAATCACCAACGGCCAAGCTAGCAGCCGCTATACCAACCGCTGCACCAACTGCCACACCAACCGCTACATCAACCGTGATGGCTCTCGAGACAGCGACAGACACAGACACAGAAGCTTATCTTGCAGACGAGGCAGCAGTTGTAGCGCCGGCGCTCGGTGCTAACGGCTTGCGCCTGCCGCTGCCGGTGTTTGGTAGTGGAGAGCACATGGTAGCCATCGACCCGGGGCATGGGGGGATCGATGAAGGCACTTATCCATATAACCCGGACGGCGCGCTGGATTATCATGAGTCCGAAGTGAACCTGCAGATTGCCTTAAGGCTCAAGGATATCCTCGTCGCTAATGGGATACGCGTATTTCTGGTGCGCGACGGCGACTATGAGATAAATCCCAATTGGCTGGATGTCAATGGCGATGGCGTACAGGATATTGGGGATGAATCGCAGGCCAGGATCGACCTGATAAATGCATCGGGCGCAGAACTGATGCTTTCGATTCATCAAAACGCGCGCACCCTGGGCGACGGCTCCCTTGATATAGAAGGAAACGGCTCAACAACTTATTATTGTGACGCCAGACCATTTTCAGACCAGTCTTTTCGGCTAGCCGAGCTCGTGCATCAGCAGGTATTGGAGGAACTGGCCTCAATAGGCTACACATCCTATGACCAGGGCATTCTCGATGACTTGAACGTCGATGACTATGAACCGAAATTGCATTTTGTTGCGTTGGGTCCTCAATCCGACCGCATCGCCAGGCCAAGCCAGATGCCGGGCGTGATCGACGAGCCTCTGTTCGCTACCAATGTTGAGGAGAGCGTCCTGCTTGGCCAGCCTGAGGTGTGGGATACGCTGGCCCAGGCATATGCAAACGCTATTATCGCTTATCTGGACGAGCTGGATGCTCGCTGAGGCGGTATCCGATTAGGGCATAGTAATGTAAATTACTTTAGCAATATCATACCAGTGCAGACGGCCTGGATACGCTGCTGACGGAGAGCAGGTAATGCATCGAAAGACGCGCCTCGACTTGCATAATAACCGGCGCTTGCTCGAATACGGTTCGTTTGGGATTGTGCTAGGTATTGCGCTGCTCTCCCTGGTGCGCTGTACCTTTGTTGAAAAAGCCCTGGACATACCCCAACAGGGTCAGGCGGCTTATCAAGCGCCAAGCGCGCAGCAACCTGCTATCTCAAGCCTGGCAAGCGCAACACGGGTGTATCTGCCGTTTATTAAAAACGATAAGCCGATGTTCCTGCCTTGGGTGCCTAACGTGCTGCCAACCCCCACCCCGACTCCTACGCCAACGGCGACGCCTAGACCGGCTGGAGAACCGCCGCCGTATTCGACTTCGTTTTATATGAGCACGACCGATTACGATTATCATTACCAACTGGGACAGACGGTCGGTCAGTCAGTTAGTTCGGCTCAGGACCTCATTATTTTCCTGGATTATGGGCAGCCCTGGTACGAAAACGGCGCCTACGGCACGGCTATCTTTGGCAGCCTTGACTTTCGTTCTACCAGCCAGATTATCGACGCGGTAAAAGGTTTTTGCCGCGGCTATTATCTGCGGGCTCCTTCAACTTCACATCTGACGTTGGCTATAGGCACCAGCAATTATGGCAGTACCCATGTTACCCGCGAGCATGGCGCTGCCTGGGCGCAAATGGTCAAAACACTGAACGATTGGATTGCTTCCCCTCCCACTTGGGCTGACCGCATCAAGATAGCCGGCGCGATAGACGCAGAACCCGGCTGGAATGGTGCCCCGGTTACCAGAGCGTGGGTGGATGGTTATGATTCCGCCGCCAGTGGCAGCGTCTATTATAACTTTGGTAGTTGCGATAGCTGTCCTTTCGCAGGCTGCGAAACCTGCACGCCTTCCAGAGGTTGGACGTATGAGGATTTATGGTATATCTCTTGGGGAGTGCGTTCGGCATTCACCGTGCCCGAAATATACCTGGTTGGCGGTGAAAATGCAGACCAGTGGTACCGAGTTAGCCTCTATGGATATTCGGTACATGGTCAGGCGATACGCTTCGCGGGGGTTATGACACAGTACCAGTCGTGTCAGCAGCGAGGCTGCACTACCAATACGCCACCGCAGGGATGGCGGCAGTTGTATGATAAGGTAAATTCCAATCCGGCCACCGCTCTTGACATAAAATGGTTGACGGATATCAAGTGGTGATGAAAAGATGAAACCGCAAAATAAACATACGTTGCATGTGGTATTGTGGAGTTTATTAGGTTTTGCGGGATTTATTGTCATCGCAATCGTAATTCCGCTCTGGATTCGGTCGCAGAGGACGAGCTCTCAACCTGGGCAGGCGTTGGATGCAGCGGAAATCGAGCGCAACGCTACCAAACTGGCAGTGCAGGCTACTGCAGAGGCGTTTCCCACCTCTGAAATTGGTATTCAAGGCATCAAACCGTTGAGCGCCGGCGAACTCACCGTCACGCCGGAAGCTACAGCTTATGCGCCGATTCAAGGCTCGGTGCAGGCGGGAGCGGGCGCTATCGTAGAGGTACAGCCTCCCTTCCCAAGCAGTGTGTACCGCATAACCAATGCCTGGTATTATGATAGTGAACAGGGTACTGAGCGCACCTTTGTCTGGGCCGGCTCGTACACCCGACAGGGCGAGGTTGAGCCCGGAATCGTGGTTATCCAGATATATAAACGCAGCGAGATGAATCAGGCTGCCGAGACAACCGTCTATGATGCCCCACAGGGGGTGGGGGCGCTCACCGTAACCGGCGCTGAAGGAATGCGGCTTACCCTGCAAAGCGAGGAAGGGCAAACCCTCTATTTTGATCTGGCTGGCCGGCAGTTTATGCAGCCATGACCGCGTATTAGAAAAGGGGTAGGCACAGCGCTAACTATTCGCTTGACCTGTCTGTACAGCCCTGCTACCGAATAGCTGGTTTCCTCACAACCATGTGACCACGTAGGCATACGGCACAATCAAACTGGCTGGGTCAAGGTGCTGTTGAACATCAAGCGTGATGCCAGCTTGAGCAGCGGTCGTAGTGACTGTATAGCAGCGGCCCACCCAGGATATACCTGCCCAGATAGGCACGGATGGCAGCTCCCTGCATGGCGCGAGTTCGCCCGCACTAGTTCTTACGCTGATCGCTACCTGACGATGGGCACAGCTCGCTGCCGGACGTTCCCCCTTGTTGGTCATCTCTTGCCCAAAGCGCTCAGGTAAGCCTGAGCCGGCCAGCTTCCACGGCGTTGCCTGGGGATGACTGCAAGCTTGGGCGTACACAAGGAGCTGTGTTCCTGGTTCCCACGAACCCTGGTAAGCTGCGGTCAACGTATCTGCGCTGGTCCATTCCCAAGTCAGGGGCAGTGGACGTATGCTGAGTGCCTGCGGGCTGTCATGGCAGGTTCCAAGCACACAGTTCTCGGAAGAATAAGTGCCCAGGCCGATGAGCGCCATCTGCTCGGGAAGCAGTTCTACGAGCAGTTGCTCAGCGCCCACCGCCAAGGGGAGGGCGAGCGCATCATCCGCATATAGCACCCGGGCGTTCCGCAACCCCGGCAGGCCAAGCCTGACCTGCTGCCGGCTGCATGAACCGTTCACCAGGTATACAAGCCCGGCCGCTGCTCCACCGGTCACGGTGCCATGCCAGGCGCTGACGCCGGGCTCTCCGCCTAACAGCGCGGTGGTCAATCCATTTTGAAAGGCGCCAAAATACAGCGCCCGGGCGGCTGCCATAAAACGCGCCTCATCATCGCTCAGCAGCGCCGGGTCGCCATAGTAAATATCGCGCTGACCGCCGCGCGCCAGGCTGCCCAGATAGGTGCGTCTGAAGCCATGGCTCCCTTGATAAAACGCGGTGTTGCTGCTCCCCACCATGCAGCCGTGGTCGTCGATACGCTCAAAAGGGAATCCGTTCTGGCGCATCACCCAGACCTGATGGTCCTGGAAGATATCGATCGAGCGGCGCAGGTCGGAACGCGGCAGGTCGCTTGGGCGCGGGTCGCCGGAATAGAGATAATCGCACACCTCGAGCCATGAAAGGTCAAACCCCTGCTTTAGCGGCAGCCCGATTGGGCTGCCGAGGTAGCCTGGCCAGCGTTCAAAGCCGTTATAAGCTATCACCGCAAGGTCCGGATACGCACGGCGCAGACGCCTCAGGATGTTGCGCAGGGTATCGCACGAGCGCGCATAGTTCTCCTCAGGGCACAAAGCCGAATCTGCCTTCTGCAGGTAGAAATTGGCAAAGTCTAGCTTGAAAAGCCGTACGCCCCAGGTTTCGATAGCGTATCGCCAGGCGGCTTCCAATCCATCGGCATAAGGCCCTTCTGCCAGGCTGTGGCCTCGTCCTTTGGCGGAGAGGCTGCCGCGCCACTCGGGAGGATTGAGCCAGCTAGCATTGACGTCATACCACAGACCAGGGGTCATACCAAGTGCAGCGATGCGCTCATGAGCGCGCTCAAAGCCGTCGGGCCAGTGAGGTTTCTTGAAGGCGGTATACGGGGCTGCAGGCTCGAACCAGAAAGCGTCCAACAGATAGTAATCGAACCGCAGCCCCAATTCCCGCTGCCAGCGTTCAAGCACGGCGAGAGCCCGCAGGGTCATGGCTTCGTCCAGTTCGATAGCATCGCCCAGCTCATCATGCATCGCCCAATCACAATAAATCGAAAATGGTCTGCGCATCGTTTCCCTCATATAAAGAGCTAGTAGCAGAAATCCTCCATCGCTTCCATGCAGGCCGCGATGTTGGCCAGGGGGATATCCGCCCCGTAGAATTGGGCCAGCACCATCAATCCGCCTTCGGGCAATGCCAGTGTATCGACAACCATATGCACCTGCTCGCGCATCTCAGCCGGCGTCATAAAGGGAAAGCCCTGGCGGTCCAGATCAAGGTTTATGCACAGCCGGCCGCGATAAGCCTGTTTGATACCCTCCAGGCTGTTGGCGCGCAACTGCGGGTCGTGAACGGATACACCGCACTCGAGCAAGTCGTCCACAATATCCAGCAGACGGCCGTCGGAGGAAAGGCTGACGTGCACACCGGCCTGGCGGCAGGTTTGGAACAACGTCGTAAACATCGGCTTGATATAGGTACGAAAGCTGCCGGGGCTGATCATCAGCCCTCGCTGCGTGCCGATATCCGTATGAAAGCTGATGGCATCGACGCCGATACCCAGCCAGAGCTGGATGAGCTCGAGCTCATGAGCAGTGAGTATGTCGATCAACCTAGTCAGCTCGGGCGGTTCCTCGGCAAAATCGAGCATTAGGTTTTCAAAGCCGCGCAGCGCATATAAGCGGTCAAACAGGCGTTCACCGCTGCCGTTGCGCAGTTTACCTCGGCTCGCTTGTTCAGCCATATAGATGCGCATCTCTTCCCAATCAACTTCGCCACGCTCCAGATAGTGCTGTGGGTCTGGAGGCCTCCACGTATCGAGCGCGCGCCAATCTGCGAGGGGGTGCCCGACTACCTGGCCTTCGAGGCCTTCCTGGATGTTGTGCCAGACACACCCCCAGTTATCACGGTAATATTCACCCAGATGATACGCCGGGGGCATGCAATCATAATCCTGATGGCCGGGGGTGTAATCAGGGAATAAAAGCGGGTGTTCGAGTATGAGTCGTTCTAGGTCCTGGCGATAGAGTTTGAACAAAATGGGCGCCAAGCCGACATAACAGGGAATCCATTCGGGGTAACGAAACTCGACGGTTCGCAGCCAGTTTTCGCGAGAAGATATAGCCATTTAGACCATCCTGCGTCGTTTGCCAGATATTGGCACGTGTCTCGCATCGTGTCAAGAATTTTTGCAGTAAATGGCCGATAAGGTATGATAACAAGCGCAGGTGCACGAAATTGTATATCCCATTTAGTCCTGATGCGCCTGTGTACGCTAACCATTGAATGAGCTGCAGCAGTGTGCGGATGAACCTGGACGATGCAACCTGCTGGCTTGATGTGTGAGTGAAATGCTGGATTATCTCGATAATGATCGCCAAAGAAAGCGTCCCACATCGCTGCGCGTGAGCGGCGCGATTGTGCTGGTGCTCGCGCTGGTGATGGGCGTAGCTTATGTGCTGCGTTATGGATTTCCTACTTTTAACAACGCGCCTGTCCAGGCCCAGGTGCCCACACCCGAACCTACCATCCTGCCTACCCCTACGCCGCGGCCCGGCGAGTTTGTGCTCAATCCCAGCGACCTGATTTTACCCACCAACGGCCAGTTTGCGGCCACCGGAACACAGCTCCTCTACCGCAGATGGCTTCGTCAGGTGCCCATGCCAACGCTCAAAGAACATATCTATAACTGGACCCTGCAGCATCACACAGAGTATGCGCAAAAATACTATCTGAGCTGTGAAGCGGCAGTTATTCGCATGACTTTGGCGCCATTGGGAATCCATCTGACCGAGGACCAGATATTATCCGAGATACCGTTTAGCCCGGATGACCCTGAGAAAGGACTAGTCATCACAGATATCGATGGCTCGACATATAACGAGGACGGCTCAATCAACTGGGGCAATTATGGAGCGCATGCGCCCGTTGTTGCCAGCATGCTGGAGTGGTACCTGGCTCAATATGGCCTGGATGACCTCATCAGCGTGGAGATCCAAGCGCTGGACGATGCTGAGTTGGCCGCCACCATTAATTCTGATCCCGACCTGATTGGCGCAATAATCTGGGTAGCGCGCGGCCCGGATGGCGGATTACCTCCCACCAATGAGATAGGGCAGGTGCTGGGGGAACACGTCCAATGGGTTTCGCCTATATTAGATGAAGAGGGCAACCTGGTTATCTTTGATGTCTGGCCCTGGCCCGACCAACCGTTTCACAATGCGACAACCTTGAACCGCCAACTATTCCAATACCGCACAATTTTGGTTAGACGTGTCAACTAGCGCTCGCTGTTTGGGCCGTGCACACCAGCGGCTCAGTGATACCCCACACAAAGAGCGCTTGAGCCAACCAGGTAATTTGGTACAGTGTCTCCCGTGTGATAATATATTCCTTTGCTTGCCACTAAAATACAGGAACCAGACATGTATCAACTTATCCATCGTGGGATTATCGTGCCGGCGGCGCCCGCACCTCTCGGGTTGAGGATTATCATCAACGGGGTAGTTATCCTACTCACCCCCCATCAGGAAGAGATGGCGATGGCCTGGGTTCGGAAGCTGGGCACGCCTTACGCTGATGACCCGGTCTTCCAGACAAATTTTCTGCATGACTTTCTGCCCAGCCTGCAACTCACAGCGCCCGCGGCGATTGGTGAGATCGACTTTAGCGCTCTGGAAAAGGTCGTGGCCGAAGAGCGCCATCAGAAAAGCCGATTGACCCAGGAACAACGCAAGGCGCTGGCTGCTGAACGTAAAGCCAACCGTGAAGCTCTCAAAGCTGAGTATGGATATGCTATCGTCGATGGCCAGCGCGTGGAGCTGGGCAACTATATGGCGGAGCCATCGGGCTTATTCATGGGGCGCGGGCAGCATCCGCTGCGTGGCCGTTGGAAGCAGGGTGCTGCTGAAGAAGATATTACCTTGAACCTGAGTCCGGATGCCCCCCGGCCAGCGGGCAATTGGCGCGAGATAGTCTGGCAGCCCGAGTCATTATGGGTGGCACGCTGGGATGACAAACTATCCGGCAAGACCAAGTATGTGTGGCTGGCCGATACGACGCCCGCCAAGCAGACGCGCGAAGCGGCGAAATTCGACAAGGCGCGCCGTTTGCAGGCCGAGATTGACTCGGTGAGGGCGGCCATTCAACAGGGGTTGGCCGACCCGCGGCCGCGCACGCGCATGCTGGCCACCGCCTGTTACCTGATCGATGCGCTGTGCCTGCGCGTCGGCGACGAAAAAGATCCTGATGAAGCCGATACAGTGGGCGCTACAACCCTGCGTCCAGAGCATATCAAGTTCCTGGCCAATGGCAAGGTAGAGTTTCACTTTCTGGGTAAAGATTCAGTCGAGTGGAAAAAGAAGATCGTGTTGCCGGAATTGGTCAGGGCTAACCTGGAGGAGCTTGTGCGCGATGCGCGTCCGTCTTCTACAGCAACCGGCGTTGCCCGCGACCTGCCGCAGCTTTTCCCTGATATCGGCAGCGACCATGTTAACCGTTATCTGTCGAGTATCCTGCCGGGCCTCACGGCCAAAGTTTTTCGCACCTATCGGGCTACCAGCGCCGTGCACGATGCTCTGGAATACTCGGGCGTCACGGAGTCAAGTCCAGAATATGCAAAATGGCAGGCGGTCGCTGAGGCCAACTTGAAGGCCGCCGAACTGTGCAACCATACTAAAAAGGCCGGCGTGAACTGGTCGAGCGCACAGCGCACCTACAATGAGCGCCTGGAGAAAGCGCAAAATCGCCAGCAAGCAGCGAAACAAGCTCAAGAACAGGCGCAGGCAGAGCTGCAGTCTTTACGCGAGCAGGTGCAACAGGCTGTTGGCGAGCCCGCCGATGAAAAAACTGCCAAAAAACTGAAAAGGTTAAAAACCAAAAGTGAGCACACAAAAACCAAAGTCAAGAATCTAGCTGAGCGTGTCGAACGGGCTTCGCTGGCGGTGGGTAAAATCAAGTCGCAGATGGCGATTGCCAAACAGAAACGCACCTGGAACCTAGGAACAAGCCTCAAGTCGTACATCGACCCGCGGGTATTTCACAGTTGGGGCGAACAAGTAGATTATGATGTCATCGGACGATATTATCCAACGATTCTACAGCGCAAGTTCGCTTGGGTGCGTTTAGGCGGCTCCAACGCGACGCGCTCAACAGGCCAGTCTATTCTGGTGCGCACATGCCTGCACGCGGATGTTCCCCAAGTGGCTCAGCTATTTTGGGTGGCAGCCAACCAGCAGCCTGCTTGCATACTGCCGTCAGACCCAGCGGAGATTGCGCAGCAGTATCTGCCGGCGCTGGGAAAACCTTGGTGTGAAGCGGTGATCGCTTTTGGGGATAAAAGTGATGTGACCGGCTTTGCGGTAATTGGCCCCGAACACGAGGATGGCAAAATCATACATCTGGATGTTTTCGGCCTGGCCAAACCCGGAGAAGCGACGGCTGCGACCGCAGAGGCGCTAGCAGAGGAGCTCCAGCTTCGGTTCCGCACGTATCAGGCGCATAATCCCAAGAAAGAGTATGACCTGCAGCCCCGTACACCGGATTGGCCGCAGTGCTCTCCGGAGCTGGCTGAGGCTCTGGGCTTTGCGACCGAAGAGGATGAAACAGACGGAATATCCATCGAGATGGTGGGAGAAGGCGACTAAACGCCTATCAGTTACTCAGGCGGCGTAAAGGTAATCGAGTAATTCACGCCATTCGCTGAAATCCGGTACGATGATCTGTGCGCCCGCCTTGATGAGCCGTTCGCGTTTCCAGCCGTCCAGTTTGCCAGGCTCGCGTTCGTCGCTGGCGACACCAATCGCTATCCCGCCAACTGCGGCCGTGTTTTCGATCTCCACAAAACCATCCCCAAAGGTAACCAACGCGCTGCCCTGCAGATGATGGGTATTGAGGATATCGCCGATGACCTTAGCCTTGGAATAAGCTTCCAGGTTATCCAGGGCGCCATAGATGCCACCCCTGAAGTAATCCGCCAGCCCAAGCGCGGCAGCCTCATCCCGCACATACTCTACGTCAGTGCCGCTGGCCAGATAGCAGACGGTATTGAGTTGACATAATGCAACGAGAAGCTGCTCCGCTCCGGGCAGCAGAAAATCATTGCGCTGTAATACCCCCTGTTTGAGCCCCGCTACACGGTGTTCGATATGCTGCCACAGGCGCTCGATATACATCTGTTTGTATGCCGACGCTTCGAGGGGCTCTGCACCTCGTTCGCGCACCAGGTCGGCCAAGCCCATCATCTGATAGATTGTCTGGATGCCGGTAGTCTGGTCGATAAAGCTGGTGATAACGCGTTGCAGTTCTTGCTCTGATTCATGTTGAGGGGTTGCCGATAGGACCTCAAGCATCAAGGGGCCCATCACTTGCTGCCATCCCTCGCGAATCAGCGAGAGGGTGCCGTCAAAATCGAACAAAGCATGCCGGATGCATCCGCGTGCGACCTGTTCGTGAATAATCTCGATGCGCGTGTTGGCCAGAAAAACCACAATCACCTCTCAGTTAGGAACACGGGGGATTTGGCATAAAAAAGGCCACACCTGCACAGGCGTGGCCTTTTCGGTCGGCAAAAAACTTAGTAGATTGCCAACTCGGTATCGCGGTCAAAGACGTGCATGTTATCCATATTAATGATTACATTAACGTCCTGGCCAACGCGTGCCGAGGTGCGCGGATCCACGCGGGCGATAAAGTTCTTGTTGCCGGAAATCAGGTACAGGTAGACTTCGTTACCCATCAATTCGGTTACATCAACTTTAGCTGTAACAGTGGCTGGGCGGATGCCTGGAGGAGCAAAGTTCACATCGTGAATATCCTCGGGGCGAACACCCAGAACGACTTGCTTGCCCGTGTATGCTTCAAGCGCATCAACTGCAGCGCTGTTGCCGACGGGGATCTTGAATGAACCGCCGTCCAAGGCCATATCTTCACGATTGCCGGTGACGGTGACATCAAAGAAGTTCATTGCCGGGCTGCCGATGAAACCAGCCACAAAGATGTTGGCGGGCTTGCTGTATAGCGTATGCGGCGTGTCAATCTGCTGCAGAATACCATCACGCATTACGGTGATGCGGGTACCCATCGTCATGGCCTCGACCTGGTCGTGCGTCACATAGATGAAAGTAGTCTCGAGGCGCTGATGCAGACGAGAGAGCTCGGCGCGGGTGGCAACACGCAGTTTGGCGTCCAGGTTAGAGAGCGGCTCATCCATAAGGAACACGGACGGCTCGCGCACGATGGCGCGCCCAAGGGCGACACGCTGCCTCTGACCACCGGAAAGCTGCTTGGGCTTGCGATCGAGCAGTTCCTCGATACCGAGCATCGCAGCACCTTCACGCACGCGGCGGGTAACCTCTGACTTGGAGGTTTTGCGTAGCTTTAAGCCGAAGGCCATATTGTCGAACACGCTCATGTGCGGATACAGAGCATAGCTCTGGAACACCATGGCGATGTCGCGGTCTTTGGGTGCCACATCGTTAACCAAGCGGTCGCCGATAAAGATATTCCCCTCGGTAATTTCCTCAAGACCAGCCAGAAGGCGCAGGGATGTGGTCTTGCCGCAGCCGGAAGGGCCTACGAATACCAAGAATTCCTTATCTGCAATCTCGATCGACAGGTCGTTCACGGCAATGACATCGCCAAACCTTTTGGTGACATGCTCAAAAGTTACACTAGCCATTGATCTCCTTCATAGGTGCAATATTCACAGGATAAGCATAAGCCGGATAATCCGGCAGGATCTGGTTTGCGCGGAGCAGAACCATTCGGTCAGTGATAATACCACCGGGCATACGCCAAAACCGTCCCCGGCAAACCGCGCGCAGTCAAAAAACAGAACACATTGCGCTTTGTTCGATAATCCACCTCCTTGTAAGATTGCACACTACGTACATACTACGCTATATGACGATGCGAGTATAACATATGCCAGTTACTACGTCAATAGCCGATGAAGGGAGGGTGTTGAAAAAGAGGTTCTTTCCTTATACTTGCCCACTGGGAAACAGGAAGCGTCATTCCGGCGCAGGCCGGAATCCAGTATTGATCTAATATATAGTGTAATATATCATATCATAACGAAAATAAAAGCAAGACTCGGATGGGTTCCTGCTTGCGCGGGAATGATCTGCGAGTTCGCAACTCTCTTTCAGACACTGTGGTATCTCCTATTGGATACTTTTTCAACACCCTCGATGAAGGAGCAAAATGAGCGTAAAGGTAGTCGTTTGCCTGGATGAGCCAATCGGCACGATTCATCCAAATATCTATGGTCATTTTACAGAGCATCTTGGTTCCTGTATCTATGAAGGAATCTGGGTTGGCGAGGATTCCAAGATTGCGAATACCATGGGCATTCGCAATGACGTCGTGGCAGCTCTGAAGCGCATCAACCCGCCGATTCTGCGCTGGCCCGGCGGTAATTTTGCCGATGATTATCACTGGCAGGATGGCGTCGGGCCTCGGGCAGCGCGCCCGCGCCGGGTCAATATGTGGTGGGATTCGGAGGAGCCAAACCAGTTTGGCACGCATGAGTTTGTGCACTTCTGCCGCATGATTGGTGCTGAACCCTATTTATGCGGAAATGTAGGCTCAAGCTACCCGCGCGAACTGCGCGACTGGGTCGAGTATTGCAACTATGGGGGCGATACTACCTTGGCCAGGCAGCGTGCTGCCAATGGAGCTCCCGAACCGTTTAAGGTGCGTTACTGGGGGGTTGGCAACGAAAACTGGGCGGCCGGCGGCTCATTTGAGCCGGAGGACTATGCCATCGAATACAAACGTTTTGCCACCTATATGCGCGATTACAGCGCTCCTCTTTACCTGGTGGCATGCGGCGCTTATGGAGAGGAGCCTTCCTGGACGCAGGGGTTCTTTAGCAAAATGGTCAAAACACCTTTCCGCGATGTGCCGCGGCTGCATGGCTTTGGTGTACACTACTATTGTGGGACAGCCGGCACTGCTACCGAATATTCAGAGCAGCAGTGGTATCAATTGCTGGCGGCCGGGTTAAGGGTGGAGAACGTGGTAAATATGCAGCGTGCTGCGATGGATTCATACGACCCGCTACGTAAGGTCGGGCTGGTAATCGATGAATGGGGCACCTGGCACCCGCCCATTGAAGGGCGTAACCGCGCTCATCTATGGCAGCAAAATACGATGCGCGATGCGCTGGTGGCCGCCCTAACTCTGGATGTTTTCAACCGCCACGCGGATAAGGTGGTGATGGCTAATATCGCCCAGACCGTAAACGTGCTGCAGGCTCTGATATTAACCGATGGTCCGAAAATGGTTACAACCCCCACCTACCACGTGTATGACCTATATCAGGGGCATCAAGGCGGGCGGGCGGTGCGTTCATTTTGTGACGCGCCAGCAATCACTTTCCTTGATAAACAGGACAAAAGCGCCAGCCTGCCGGGCGTCGCCGGCTCTGCTTCTGTTAAAAACAACATGCTGACCATCAGCCTGGTAAACACTTCAGCCGCTGAGGAAAGTGATCTTGCGATACAGCTTCGTGGTGGCACCTGCAGCGCTGCGGCAGCCAGGATTTTAGCGGCCGCGGATATCCATACAATCAACAGCTTCGAACGTCCCGACGCGGTGACGCCACGGGCTATTCAGGTGCATCTAGATGGGAACGAGTTGCATCTGCAGGTGCCGGCCGCCTCGGTGGCAGTCATTCGTGTAAAGTTAGTCTAGATCTCTCTCGACCCGCCAGTTTAGCACTAAAGGGGTATGATGGATAGTGTCGTCGCAGTGCAGCAACTCGTCAAAGCATATTCGGATATGGGCAAACTGGCGCTAGACAACCTGAGCTTTGGGATCGGGCGGGAAGAGTTGTTCAGCCTGTTGAGGTCGCTATCGCCGTGGGGACGTTGATAGTCAACACCAGCAAAACAACCGAGCAAGCCGGAGGCTTGTTTATCCTGACGACCTTCCTGCTGGTGCCTCTGGGAGGCTGCTGGGTTTTCCTGGAAATTACCCCTAAGGCTTTTCAATCACTCGCTCAGGTGCTACCAACCACCTGGGCGATGCGCAGGTTTATGGATGTTATCGCGTGCGGCCAGGGGCCACAGGGGGCTTTGCTCGAAATACTGGTGTTATTAGGGTTTGCAGTGCTATTTTTCATCAGGGGGCTGTGGCGATTTTGCCTCGAATAAGGTACGCCGTAAGCTGATTTGCGGTTACTCTTCCGCTTGCCTATATTGCTGGCTGGCAGAATAGATGCTGCCGCAGGTTGTTGTGCTCTCAGATATGCTCGCAGGATAGCTCCACTGCACTTTGCTTCTGGTGAGTCTGGTTGAAGCTGATTATCCGCAGAATATGGGTTTACCTAAAGACAGAGCTGGTGCAGCCGTATCCGGTTAGCGGCTGCACCAGCAGCCAACGTGCGGGCATGAAGTGGATGTGGTGGGATGCAATATTCGCCACCATCAGCGCCTCGTTTTATGGGGATTTTGTCAACTTATTCCTGCTCGAACTTGGAGCCAGGGACTTTCAGATAGGGTTGCTCTCCTCGATCGCCAGCGCAGCAGCAATTCTTGGACCGCTGTTGGGGGCGTGGCTGGTTGAGCGTAGCCACAAACGCAAGCTGTGGGTTCTGGTGGGGCCGGGCGGCGGATTTCGGATAGCTTTCTTTTTCATCGCAGCGCTTCCGTTCGTTATGCACGGCGCCTCTGCGGTCACTGCCTTCATCGTGTTATATACCCTCCAGTCGTTTGCCTCCTCACTCGGTATGCCGGCCTGGAATTCGCTTTTCGCGGATGTTGTGCCAATCCATGTGCGCGGGCGTTACCTGGGCAGTTCACTAACAATGTCTTTTGTCGCCAGACTCGCTATAGTGCCCATAGCAGGCGTTCTTGTACAGTCGGTAGGCGGCTTGCGAGGATACCAGTTAGTGTGGTTGCTGGCTGGGTTGACCGGCTTTATCGCCACCACGTTTTATGCGCGCATTCCGGAGCCGCCGAGCCAGGAGGTAGCTTCTGAAGGTGCATTTGGTTCACTTCTGGGCAGCCTAAGAGTTTTCGCGCACGACTCCCGTTTTCTGCAGTACTGCGTGGTTACCTTCGTTTGGAATTTCGGGATTCAACTGGCCGGCCCCTACTTTAGCGTTTATCAGGTTCAGATACTCGGATTTTCAGTGGACACGATTGCCTTTATCCTGACAATTGCTTCCATAGTAGCTGCTATTGTGGTGCGGATTGCAGGCGAGTTGGTTGACCGCTTTGGCGCCGTCAAGCTGATGGGAGTCTCGATGGTGCTTGTGCCCATCATCCCTGTGCTCTGGCTGTTGGGGCGGACGCCATTGCAGATAACGGTGATTCAATGCATTGCAGAGGTGGCTTGGGCCGGCTTTCGTGTAGCAAGCACCCCGCTCCTGCTTTTGTTGGCGCCAACAGAGCAGCGCTCACGCTATATTGCCGCAAACAACATTATCGCCAGCCTGGCATTGGTGCTGGGGCCTCTGCCTGCTGGTTGGCTATACTCCCGCTACGGCTTTCATACCAACTTGGTGGTTTCAGCAGGTGGTCGCGCGCTGGCAGCCGTTCTGTTTATCCTGCTGGTGACCCTTGGCAGCATGCGTCATATGACTGGTAAATCTACGGGACCTCTGCCGCAACAAGACCCTGGTATGCCAGATGCCTAAGGCAGCCTAGTACAAAGTTGCGCGACCCGAGGGGGAGAGGAGCGACTACCTTATGCCCAACACTAAACTGTCAACTGCAGACCATCATATGCAAAGTGTACATTTGTCGGCAGATTAGGTTCCTCCAGCGCGTAATCGATATCATGGGTCATGTGGGTAAATAGAGCTAATTGGGGAGCAAGCAATTCGGCATAATGCAAGCTTTCGCTTAACGACAAGTGGCTGGAGTGCGGACGTTCGCGCAGGCAATTGATGATAAGCAAGTCCAGTCCCTGCAGCATATCGAGCGCGGCTGCCGGGATGGTGTGCACATCAGGGATGTAGGCAGTGTTATCAATGCGATACCCCAGGCAGCCCTGCAAAGGACCGTGTTCAACGTGAATCGGGTAAATATCATGGCCTGCCAGGGTGAAGCGGGTAGAGACAACATGCGGTGCAAGAATAGGGATGCCCCCGCCGACAAAGGTGGGCGGGTCAAACACGTAACCAAAGCTGCTGCGCAGCGTGTGCATGGTCTCAGGTGAAGCGTAAACCGGCAGCGGTGGTTCATCGCGGTGTGTGTAAGAACGTGTATCTGGGAGACCGAATATATGGTCGGCGTGGCCGTGTGTATACAGCACCGCGTCTAAGCGCGTGACGTGAGCGCGCAGCATCTGCTCACGAAAGTCCTGGGAAGTGTCGATCAGCACCTCATACTGCTGCAGTTCCAGTAATATAGAGCTGCGCATTCGGCGGTAGCGAGGATCATGCTCGGCTTTTAGGCACACCTGGTGCGGACAGCGTTGATATTGCTGGCGCATACAGTCGATACTGGGCACACCGTGCGATGTGCCAGTTCCAAGGAAAGTGATTTTCATCTAGCCTTGTCTTCATTCATAAAATATAGTAAAAACAACCTATCCGATATGGGGAGGTGCGAAGTGGATTATAGCCAACTTTTCGAGCAGCGCTACAGCGTGCGTGCCTATGAAAGGCGCGAGGTAGAACCAGATAAGCTGCGCCGCGTTTTGGAGGCATTTATTATTGCTCCTACGGCAGCCAACCGCCAACCGATTGGCCTAGTGATTATGCAGACAAAGGGACATGAAGCAGATTTGAAGCGCGTTTACGCTGCGGATTGGTTCACCAGCCAAGCGCCGTATGTTTTGGTTGGCTGCACCCTGCCTGATAAAGCCTGGGTTCGCCGTGATGGGCGCAACTATGCCGACGTGGATATCGCGATTGCTTTTGACCATCTGGTGATGGCTGCTACTGGCGAAGGGTTGGGCACTTGCTGGGTCGGAGCCTTTGATCCGGCGGCTGCTCGCGAAGTCTTTCAATTACCGGAGGGAGTCGAACCGATCGTGATGACGCCGTTAGGATATTCGGCTGATTCGCCGCGCCCTAAACTGCGTAAAAAGTTCGAGCAGCTTATTCACCAGGGGCGGTGGTAGAAGAATCCTTAGCGCGTAATACGCGCATATCCCCCAACCGCTTCGTGATACGGCGGCTGTCGAGGTCTTCAAGCAGCGCCAAAGCGTATTTGCGGCTGGTGCCCAGTAAGTCGCGTACCTCTGCTGCGGTGATGTTATCATGAATCTGCAGGTAGTCGACCACGCGCTTTTCCATCGCCCGATATATCTCGGCGCTGAACAGCACATTGTCGCCAATCCTGATGAGTTTGCCCGATTGAAGCATATAGGTGAGCAGTTCATCACTGATGAGTTTTTCTATTTCGCTGGTTGGCGGCGGAGTGAATCCCGCTTGAGCGAAAGCGTTGATGACATTCGTAATTGTACGCTGCTGCAAGTCGCTGAGGGCGGGTGACCAGCCCTGACGGCGGATAAGCATATTATCTGCCGTAACTATACCTTCAGTAACTGCCCTCTCCAGTATCTGGTTGGCAAAAGCAGGCGGCAATCTAAGGCGGCTCTTGAGCTCTTCGCGTGGCATTCCCATAGCCAGGGGAGCGCGCCGCTCATAATCCTGCAGCGTTTCTAGGATAGAATCACGCAGATTATTCCATATGCCGATAGTCACCAGCCCAGAGTTAGCCTGGAGCAGCGGGCCGCCAGCCACATCACCCAGCACAAGCACTTGTCCATGCTCGATGAGCTGAAGCGCGGCAGCTTCGGCCTCGGCCGGATCAACGCCGCTCACGGCAACGAGCTCGCGCATATCCAGGAGTCGTGCTTTGAGCAAGGTTTGCAGTAGCAGCTCCTCGGATGTCCCGTTTAGCAGTTTATTCAAGTGGTCGATTATATCCTGCTGGAAGCGGCGGTATCGCCGTGCGGGATTCACCTGGACAATAACACCGCCTGCCAGTGTTTGGTTCAGCGAGGACGAACGGATAATAAAGCGGTCGCCGCGCACCAGGGCTACTGGTTTGGTCAGGCGCAGTTGCACCCAACCGGAGCTGCCCGGCGCCAGTTCTTTACTATCCAACAGGCGCAGATGACAGGGAGTCTGCGCTGCACCAGAGTGAAAATCCAGTTCAACATTGTGCCGAAGCGCCGATGGGGCGCTGGCCAATACCTCAAGCCTGGCATCTGCCAGGGTAGTGGCAGTCAGCCAACCGGGCGTTGTCAGCACCTGCCCCCGGTAAAGTTCCTCTGGTTCGACCCCGGTTAAGTTCACTGCGACGCGCGTGCCCGGCTGCGCTTCCTGTTCCTTGGTCTTGTGGGTTTGCAGGCTGCGGATACGTGACTTGACCGTGCCAGGCACAATCACGACCTCATCGCCCACGTGCAGACGTCCGTCGACCAGTGTGCCAGTAACAACCGTGCCAAAGCCGGTGATGCTGAACGAGCGATCGATGGGCAGCCTGGGGCGGCCGATATCACGGGGCAAATCGGCCTTATCCAGCAGGCGATCCAGCTCGTGCTTAAGTTCATCCAAACCAGCTCCTGTTAGAGCCGAGACGGGGATTATTCTGGAATTGGCGAATATCGTATGCTGCAGGCTCTCGCGGACTTCCTCCTGCACCAGTTCGAGCCAATCCGGGTCACTTATCAAGTCTGCTTTGGTGAGTGCCACCACCCCTTGCGGAATGCGCAACAAATTGAGGATAGCCAGATGCTCGCGCGTTTGCGGCATCACCGCTTCATCGGCAGCGACAACCAACAGCGCGATATTGATGGAGCCTACGCCTGCCAGCATGTTGTTGGTAAAGTCCTCGTGGCCGGGGACATCAATGATACTTACCTCGCGTCCGCTCGGTAATTTGAACCAGGCGAAGCCCAGGTCAAGTGTCATCTGGCGAACCTGTTCCTCACGCAGTCGATCCGGGTTGATACCCGTCAGCGTATGTACGAGGGTGGATTTGCCGTGGTCCACATGGCCGGCAGTGCCAATGACAAACATAGCTTACTGCGCCTCTTCGCCCAGCATCCCATGCATATTTGCCACCAAGTCCTGAAACGCTTTGGCCTGTTGTTTCATTGTTACAAGCTGAGCGTGACGAATCTGATTGATCTCACCCATAATGTTGGCCTGAAGATTCTTGATGCCTTCTATGAGCTCATTATCAGTTTCAGTGCTGTCCTGGCGATACTGTTCCAGGTCGGCCAGACGCTGTCCAATACCGGAATCGATTTCATCTTGGGCTGCCGATGCCTTCTCGCGGCGTTCGGTTTCCTGAGCCCAGCGGCGGTCCCACTCTGAGCGCCACTCTCGGAACTCGCGGCGCAACTGCTCCTCCCCAAGGCGCTGGGCTTGCCTTAGCTGATCTTGCTGCTGGCTTACTTGTTGTGCAATTTCCTGAACATCGCGCAGCACGCGCCGGTTGCGCTCATGCTGGTCGGTAAAGTAGCGTAACTGCTCTGACCATGTCTCCAACTGGTGGGCAAAACCTTCCATGCGGCGCCCCCAATCCGCCAACACCTGGGCGCGGTCGCGATCGGAACGGCGCTGTGTTTCGAGTAATTCATCTTGTTTTTGAGCGATCTCATTGCGCATAGACTGAAGCTCGTTCATTTGCTGCTCAAGGCGCGTAAAGGTCGATTCCAGCAAGAGCGTGCGCCCTTGCAGCTCCTGACGCTGCTTATTTATGCCTTCCAGTTCTGTTTCAATCTGGGTCAAGCGTACCAACGCCTGCTCATTGCGGTCGATTGCCTGCCGAATGCGGTCCTCCCGGCCGGGATCACGCTTGGCAAATTCCTCAAATGCCTGTTGATTGCGCAGGATGAGTTCGTTCAACCGACGGTCTTCGGTTTGGCGCGCTGCCAACCCCTGCTCAAGAGGGGTAAAGCGCAGCAGGTCGTTTTGGATTTCCTGGATCGCGCGCTGATCCTGCTCACGCTCAGCCTGCCGGTTGCGGATGAAATCGGCATCGGCCTTTTGGCTCTCCTGCCGGATTTCTGCCAGACTAACCCCCATCTGGTCGCGTGTGTAGCGCAGCGCCTCTTCCACTTCAGCGATATGCGCTAGGCTCGATTGGTTCTTGGTCACGCGGTCTTCCAGAGCAGCCAGGCGCTGCGCCTGGTCGGCGATAGTTACCTGCTGCTGATCGATGATCGTCTGCAGACCAGCAATAGTGGCTTTGTGACGGCGTAATTCCTCATCGAGCCAGCCAGTATTGGGCATATTAGAAGTGCTTGACATGTATCCTTACCTCGATCGTATATATTGGTAAACAGGATGCCTTTAATCTAGTATAAAGACAACAGTGCCGATTTCGATCCAGTCGTAAAGCCAGGTAGCGTCTTCGGTGTCGAGCACGATGCACCCATATGAGCACTGCCCGCCCAGGGAGTTTTCCCACATAACCTGCTGGTCAGCGCGGTACGGCAAGGCATGAAATCCATTCTCGATGCCGTTCTCGGTATCATCATTGGTATAGTAAAGGCCGATCCACCACGGCATTTGCAGGCCGCCCCATTGTGAGGCTAATGCAAGCGGGATTTTATCCAGCACAGGGAAGCGGCCGGAACGAGTCGGTGAGCCTTTTTTGCCATCGCACATCGGGAAAGTGCGGATTACCTGATGATTTTCATATACGCGTACAAGATGCTCGCTCAGGGACACTTCGACCCGTTTCGGCGGTGTAATTGCATCATTCACCTCGATCATCACTTGCTGAGCTTCGGCGAGTTCTGGGTCGAGGCTGATCGCCAATTCCAACGACTCGCGGGCGCCGTACCAATCCTGTTCAACTGCCTGACCGCGTGCTACGCCGAGGTATCCTTGCGCTAACATAACATCGGTATCGCGGTAGCCGGTGTTGATTTTCCGGACACGGCTCAAGCAGTGAACCACTTCTTCCCAATCCTGGAGCTGATACGCCCGCACGCCATCCATATAAAGCATGAGCGAACGCCTAACCTCATGCAGCTCGGAATTGCTGGCATCCAGGCGAATTGCGGCATCCAGGTCAGCCTGTGCATCTTCAAGATCGTTTACCTGTAGCGCAAGCTTGCCTCGCTCAAAGTGGGCTTTCGACAGCTCCTGGCGAGCTCGCGCGTCATCGGGCGCCAGTGTGCGTATATGCCCCAGTTCGGTGATGGCGTTATCCCAATCCTGGGTGGCTTCATATGCTTCAACCTGGCTGAAAAGCGCGGCCACCTGCTGCGCTATATCGATGGTGGCAGTAGGAGCAGCGACCGGCGTCGGCAGTTCGAGCGCCTGCACCTGGAGAGGACGGCTGGCACGAAACGCGCCGGCCAGCCCTAGCACGATTGCTACTGCTGCCAGGGCTACTACGAGCAGCCCGATGGCTGGCAGTCGCGGATTCTGGGCAGGATCTGACCCTTGTTCCGGCGCGCCTGATATGAACAGAGGCTTGGCTGCTTTGGAGATACGTCTGGGCGGCTGAAGCGCCTTTTGGGGTGGTGGCGTTTTACGCTGGGATTGGGTCTGCTTTGGCTCAGGCTTGGGTGCGCCTTGAATCGTTGATAAGGCTTCCTGCACGCGCGGGCTTTCCGGGAACAACTGCTTAGCTTCCTGTAAAAGACGCAGGCTCTCAGCCTTGTCATCGGCTAACCAGGCTAACCATAACCAGGCATCCTCTATCTCTGGAGAGGCATGAATAACTCGCTGCAAGATGATGCGCGCCCGCTCACGCTCACCACGCTGCGCTAACTGGATGCCTTCCTCAAGAAGCGTCGAATTATTCTGTGATTTCTGGGGCACAGAATGGGTGCGCGGTGACATATCGCTCCTTAAAGACTAAGCTGCCTTAATTATAGTGCTACAAAAGTAACTGGCAATAATACGCAGCGGCAACATTTACAACTACTGCGTCAAGTGGTTTCAGGGTGTTGAAAAAGAAGCTCTGTTCCTGATACTTGCCCACAGGGGAACAGGAGGCGTCATTCCGGCGCAAGCAGGAATCCAGTATTAATCTGATATATAATGAAATATATCATATAATAACAAGAATAAAAGTAAGACTCAAATGGATTCCTGCTTGCACGGGAATGCTATGCGAGTTCAAGTCGGCCTTTTCAGACACTATGGTGTCTCCAACTGGATACTTTTTCCACACCCGCAGTGGTTTGCAGTTTGCCAAACGGCAGTTTCGCGCCTATAATTACTTTCTGCTACAGGTGATATCCAGGGAGAGGAGGAAACCGAATGGGCAGCGTCATCAAAAAGCGCCGAAAAAAGATCGCACGCCACAAGTATCGTAAGATGCTCAAAAAGATGCGGTGGCAGCGTCGCAAATAGGTTTCCAACCGCCTCAAGACGCAGAGAAAATAGCTAGTTTTTTCTGCGTCTTTTATTATGTTTCTAGTCACTTAAGGCATTGACGAGCGCCAGCAGGTTTTCTTCAGGGATTCCTGACTGGATATTATGTACCGCGCTGAACACCATGCCGCCTCCCTGACCCAACAAGGTGATATTGCGGTGCACGTCAGCGGTAATTTCGTCAGGGGTACCGAACGGCAGGATGCGCTGAGTATCCACACCGCCGCCCCAGAACACCAGCCTGTCGCCCCATTTGCGTTTGAGTTCCTCAGGCTGCATTCCCGCAGCAGAAATCTGTACCGGGTTGATGATATCAACGCCCGCTTCAATGAAATCATCCAGAAATTCCGTGATGGAGCCACAAGTATGGTAAAAAGTCTTCCAGGAAGTGTGGGCATGCACCCAATCGTTGAGCTTTTTGTGGTACGGTTTATAGAGAGCGCGATAAGCCTCCGGCGAGATAAAGGGGCGGTCCTGCGAGCCAAAATCGGTGCCGCTGATAAAGATGGTGCAGATACGGCTGCCCACCGCCTGCCGATAGAGTTCGAGATTATGCAGGGCTATCTCACACTGCCGGTTGAATATGCTGTGGATATATTCTGGATATAAAGCGGTGGCCATATACCAATCGGCAACGGCGCGGATTCCTTTGGGATGGGGTATCGCAGTGCCCGGCACAAAAGCGATGTCGCCAAAGCCGCCCTGCCCAAAGTTGCCGATCAGTGCGCGAGCGCTGCTTTCGAACAATTCCTGACTGCGAGTTTCGAGCAAGCGCAGTTCCTCTTCGGTATATGCATGGTACATATCCCGAACCCATTCCTCCGCATCGAGCATCTCAGGGTCATAAGGCTGCTGACGTTCAATGGCATCATGGTAGTAGCCTCCGGCGGGCATATGGGCAGAGGGTGCTAGGCTCCGGTCTCCTTGTGGATATTGGTACAGGCTTCCATCTGGATTGAGCTGCGTATTGAACCCGCCGGGCACCAGTACCGGCGTGCCGTCAAACAAGGTAAAAGGCTTCCAATCTCGCTGCGGATAACCGAAAAAGGTGCTATCATCACCCAGGCCGATGATATCTACTCCCAGCGCATCGAGCACATCCTCGTCCAGCTTCCCAAGCATCTGATACGGTTCGTGTATCTGTACCGGTCTGGCCGGTAGCCCCAGCGCACCGCGCAGCCGGTAGAGCGATGAAGCGGAAATACCGGTTACACTGGTGGCCCCAAGATCAAACGGCACCCGGTCTGGCTGTCGGTGGGTGAGCGCTAACTCGACTCTGGCACGTGGCGTAAGCATAATTTACCGCCTTTTGTCTAGCATGTACGTATAGTAGTCAAAGAACAGTTGCAGCGCAACGCGTGGTTACGAGTTCATTGACAACCTCCCTGATGACACATATACTCTTTGCACTATGGGTATTTACTGGTTAAGTGTAGATGTATCCTGGCATTTATACGCCTGACAAGCGTAAATGCGAGGGATTACGCTTGTTAGGCCGCGATGGAGCCCCGTATGTCGGACTGGAGCTTTCATCCCATAGGATTGCTGGAAAAGGGGAATAACACCACCGGATAAACGTTGCACTTTCCCCAATGAACGCTGTCCCGATGATAGATAATATATAGCTCGGACTTTTTGTCGGCGCCTACGAGCATTATATGCGTGAGTGAGGTTCGTGATGGAGATAACCTGGTTTGGGCAATCGTGCTTTCGCCTCAAGAGCCGTAGTTTAACGGTCATAACCGATCCGTACAGCCCCGAGATCGGCTTGAAACTGCCGCGCCAAGCAGCGACAATCGTTACTATCAGCCACAACCATGATGACCATTCCTGTGTTGCTGCGGTAAAAAGCGGAGCCTTTGTTATCTCTGGGCCGGGAGAATATGAAGTACAAGGTATCTTTGTGCTGGGGAT
This sequence comes from Chloroflexota bacterium, assembly GCA_021372475.1. Classification (GTDB taxonomy): domain Bacteria; phylum Chloroflexota; class Anaerolineae; order UBA1429; family UBA1429; genus JAJFUJ01. The sequence goes on from JAJFUJ010000092.1 coordinate 30,281, forward strand.
CTCGTCGTTCCATGACGCAAATAACGGCCAGGATTTGGGGCGTAACACGGCTTATCGCATCGAATTTGAGGACCTTGCCATCTGTCATCTGGGCGACCTTGGCCACATGCCCAACCAAGAGCAGACGGAGCTGCTCACTGGAGCGGATGTCCTGATGGTTCCAGTGGGCGGTCACTCTACTCTGAACCCAGCCTTGGCGGCAGAGGTCGTTAATTTACTGGAACCACGCATTATCATCCCCATGCATTATAAAGTGCCAGGCTTGCTAGCGCAGCTCGATTCTCCCAAGCGCTTCCTAAGCGAACTAGGCGCGGAACAACCTGAGAAGCTTGAGACGCTTATCGTTACTAGAAGCGAATTAGGGGATAATCCGCCTGAAACTGCTCGGGTTGTGCTTTTGGAGGTCAAGCAATGACCTGGAATCCCCGATTATTGAGTATTTGCTCAGTAGAAGAGTTTACCGCTGTTGTTCGTGCGCTAGGTATCGAAGCGGACGCTGCCTTAACCTTAGCACAGAGAGAGCAAAAGCTTGTTATTAGGCTGGGCGGTGCGGAACACGCCATTTGCAGCTTGCAGCAGGCGCTGGATCCTCTGGGTGGGCGTGTCATCATCGGGGAGAACAAGTCATCCGGCAGCGGGCAAGCGGCCTGCTTGCTGATCACCTCCGCAGCGGGCCTGCTGGATATTAGAAATGGCCTTTCTGCACGGCCGGATCCAGAACTGCGCCGCCTTGGCATGGAGCTTGATGCGCTTATCCGCAGCACGCAGCCGCCAGCTAACAGCGACCTTGTGGTACGTGGCAGTACCTTTCGCTGGGGAGAGCGCACCTATGTGATGGGCATTGTCAACGCTACGCCGGATTCTTTTTCAGGCGATGGCTTACTGCAGGAGGGAGTTGACGCGAAGCATAGCATCGAGCACGCTGTTCTACAGAGTATAAGCTTTATTCAAGCTGGCGCTGATATTTTAGACGTCGGCGGCGAATCCACACGCCCAGGGGCACGTGCGGTGGAAGCCAAGGAAGAGTTGGAACGGATTCTGCCGGTAATCCAAGCAATCCGCATAAAGTCGGATATCCCTATCAGCGTCGATACCACTAAAGCGGTAGTCGCTGAGGCAGCTCTGCAAGCAGGGGCCGATATCATCAACGATATCTCTGGCCTGAGCAATGACAGCCAGATGGCGCCGTTGGCAGCTACCCGCAAGGCCCCGGTAGTGCTTATGCACAACAATGCCGGCGCAGCGCGCAGCGCCAGAATGGGGCAATTGGGCGGGCATTTCACGTCGGCGCAGGTATACTCGCGCACAGCCCTCGATGCCTTGATGGCGGACATTGTCGGGGGGCTACGGATGGCTGCCGATACTGCCTGCCGAGCAGGGGTGGCGCGGGAGCGCTTGATAATCGATCCGGGCATTGGATTCGGTAAAACGCGCGAGGAAAACCTGTATGTCGTCAATCATCTGGATGAGCTCAAATCGCTAGATCTGCCGATTCTATTAGGAGTATCGCGCAAAGCTTTCATCGGCTATACTTTGGGTACGACGGTTAACGAACGCATCGAGGGAACAGCGGCGGCGGTGTGTGTTGGAATCACGCGCGGAGCTGATATCATTCGCGTGCATGACGTTAAGCAAATGGTGCGTGTTGCCCGTATGACGGATGCACTAGTGCGGTTCACACCCCCGCAGGAGGGTGAATAATGCGCATTTACCTTGGTCTCGGCAGCAATATTGGCGTGCGGGTGCAGACTATTCACCAGGCGCTTGAGATGATGCCGGATAAGGGGATTAGCGTTGTCGGTGTTTCACGCATGTATGAAACCGAACCGTGGGGAGTTGGTAACCAGCCCCGTTTTATCAATGCAGTGTGTGAGGCTGTCACAGAGCTCCCCCCGAAGGAGTTGCTAAACGCACTAAAGGCAATCGAGCAGGCACTTGGTCGCGAGCCAGGCGTCCGCTGGGGCCCGCGCCCAATCGATATTGACATCCTGCTTTACGATGACCAGCAGATACGCACTAATGAGCTGACCATTCCTCATCCAGGGATGTTGTGGCGCGCCAGCGTGCTCGTCCCGCTGGTCGAACTGGCGCCGGGGCTCAAACATCCCCAGACTGGCAGGACGATGCAGGCCCATTTACACGATCTTGGCCCGGTGCCTGATGTTGCTCCCTACCCGCCGGGTCTGCCAGTTCGCAAGGAATAGCGAGTGGTATGATGCCGAACAGGTTATCCCAATGTCTTCCTATGGCTCAGAAGCCAATTGTATAATGCCGGATTGGCATAAGTTGCTGTCCAGGAATCGTGGCCGGCATCTGGGTACACCGTCAATTTAGCATCGGCTCCCAGGTTTACCAGGATATCCACCAACTGCTGGGATTGCTCAAGCGGGACCACCGTATCCTGGGCACCGTGGAACGCCCAAACTGGCACGCCGGCGAGGCGTTGCACACGCTCCGGAAAGCCATTGAGCCAGTTTCCACCGCCGCATATCGGTGCAACCGCCGCCCAGCGTTCAGGGTATTCCGCCCCTAGCGCCCAACTCCCGAATCCACCCATCGAGAGCCCAGTCAGATAGCAGCGTGCTGGGTCCACAGGCAGCGTCGCTTGTATGTGCTCCACTAACGCATTTAGCGCATCTAGTTGGAAAGGCCAAGTCGTCTCGCTCGGGCATTGTGGAGCTGCTGTAATAAAGGGAAAATCCGTTTGCTGCTCTACTAGCTTTGGAATGCCGTGTTTTTTAACCAGCTCCAGGTCATCGCCACGCTCGCCGGCGCCGTGCAAGAATAGGATAAATGGATAGCGTGCGCCAGGGGCTAGATCCTTAGGTAGGTAGAGCCAGTAATTTAATGCCACTCGTTTACGTATTACGGCGATGTAGTTTTCAGCAGTCTGCGGCATGCAGTTCTCCTTGAGACACAAACGCAGCCAGGCAGTCTTCTACCTGGCTGCGATACTAAACGTCGTTATTTTTTGACTGGACCGGGGATCGTGACATGCTCCCCAGGCAACAGAGTATCCATCGCATCTTTCTGCAGATCAAAGATCAGCGCTCCATTAGGCATCTCGACAGGGGAGTCTTTGAGTACCTTGCCGTCCGCCTTATACTGCCCGGTGAGTGCGTCGCACTCGACCACGCCGTATTTATCCTTGGAAACCCAATGGAATTGGAAAGCATAAATTGGCCTGAAATAGAGCTCAACAGCTTGGATTGCCACGCCTTCACCGAGGATCTCATCGGCCTCTACGGTCTTGACCATACCGCCCAGTACTTCCTTGACCAGGGCAGCGGCATGCATCGTCGGAGCTTGAACAATGGCGCCGGCCGGTGCAAAGGTCGCTAACTCTTCCGCGGTGATCTGCTTGGAACCATATCGAATCAGGTTTGCCAGATTGGGCGAGCGCTTGCCGGTGATGCCGTCTACCCAAACCTCGGTCTGCCCTTCATCCTCACAGTGTTCCATACCGGTTAGCGTGACTTGGCCGGCTTCTACTGCGAAATCCTGCCCTAGAATGGTAACAGACCGCACTTCCGGACCCTTAGGCGCCATGCGGTATTGGCGTTCGCGCTGGTATACGGATTTAAACATAACGGAAATGTGCCAGAGCGGCTCGTAGCGAAGCTCCTTGTAGGCCAGTTGAAAATCATCTTCCTTTGGTTTTTGGAACACGCTGGTGACTTTGGTCAGTGTCCCAAAGGCGTCTAGTTTCATACCCCAGGCGCGTCCTTCGGCCAGATCCATACTCAGTTGCTCAGTCAAAACAAAAGCTTTTTGGTCAGCAACCTGCCATTCCATCTCCTAGAACTCCTTTCTGCAATACCCGCGCGGCCTATAAATGAATAATAGGGCGTGAATGCGTTCGACTAAAATACTACTATTAACTATATCACAACGGCCGAGCACATTCAAGTGCCTTGATGAATATATATACGCCAAAATTACAGAATAGTTGCGCTGTACTGCTGGTGGACTCGAGCCAGATGATATGCTATAGTAACGGCGGAGGTGAAGGATGAAATCACAAGCTGCTTGCTTTGATGAGCTGCGCAACTATATCGCCGCCTTGCCCCTGGTTGACTGCCACGACCATACGCAAAAAGTGGGTCCTAAGCATGCCGATGTCATTCAGATGCTGGTATCCGGCTATTTCCCTTCGGATATGCAATCCGCCAGCTCAG
>JAJFUJ010000136.1 GCA_021372475.1 Chloroflexota bacterium
GATATGCCCCCTTCAGTTATCGTGCTATGTTGTGTTCACTGGATAGTATTTTAGGACCTGAATGCGCCTAGATTCGACGTTAAGCCGGCCGTCCGACGATGACTTCGCCCGCCTGGATGAGCTTATCCTGCTGATATACCGACGGCTTGACCGTCTCGATCACGGTATCGTGGAGCAATCCAGCGTGCGGCTCAAACGCCAGAATTTTCACGGTAACAAAGCCGGTATCGGGCACACGCTGGCCGGTGTGGTCGAGGATCTCAATTTTGGCGCCCGCCAGCGTATCCCAGGCCATCTCGACATAGCGGTACACACGGCGCATCTCCTCGCGCGGCTTGCCGTCCTCGAGCATGCGGCTGCGCAGCCGCCAGAGCTGGGTGCAAAGCTCGCCCAGAGCGCGCGGGTCGAGGGCTGGCGCGGCCGCCTCAGCCGGCACGCTCGGCTGCAGCCGGCTCAGCGCCCCAACCAGGGCCTCCAACTGCTGCAGCATATCATCCGGCCATACGGCCGGCGCGATGCGCCACTCGCGCGGGAACCTGGCCTGGAGCCGTTCTGCATCATCTGCCATGCGCATCCGTCTCATTGGGTCGGCTTTTCGCCAATCTGATAGCCTCGGGCAAGCAGCTCGGCGATTGGCGGATACTCTTTAGACGATGCCTGCTGCCGCACCGTTTTATCCTTCCTGGATGATACGACAAGCATATAGACCAGCGACGCCAGCCATACTGCTCCCAGAACTATCCCGAGAGCCTGCCTTTCTGCACACAGCATCGCTACGCATGCTATCAGCGATACAAACATAATCACGCCGGCTGCGGTCGTCTTATGGCTTGTTTTATCATGCACTGCCTTGCACGAGCTGCACCTGGGCACCTTGACGGTCGCATTGCGCCAGTTGATGCGTGTCCCGCCGATCATAGGCGTCCGCGTGACCTCGCCGTACAGCTTCACTTCGATCGCGGCTTTATCCTCGGCCTTATTCTTCTGGCAGTAGAAACACAGGCTGGAAACCACGTTATCCTGAACGGTCTTGATATCATCGCGGATGCGCTTCTGCAGCGTTGGCGAAACAGCAATAGACGATGCCTTCTCGAGCAGTTCCGCCGTCAAGCTCCAATCCTCGGTGGCCTTGGCATAGGTGAGCAAACAGCCGTGGATGCGTTTGGCCACTTCATCGTGCAGGCCGTTGCGGATAAAGTCGTCTGTAGGCAGCAGCCAGTCTATCTGCGCCAGCAGGGGGACGGCCTGTTCAGCCAGGCGCTGCACAGGCGCTCCCGAGTGCGGGGGATCCGCGTCGGCCTCCTTTTCAGCATTGCCGGCGATCAAGCGCACGCGCTGGCAGAGCGGCTCCGTAACGCGGTGGAGGCAATCGGCAACCAGCGCCTGGCCGAAGCCGGAGCGCACCATAATAGATACCTGGTGCTTGGCCTCGGCCTCGTTATCCTGCGCGGAAGCCTGCAGCGCCAGGCGAGCGTTGAGCAACAACAGCATTTGCGGCAATTGCTTGCGCAGGATGCGCCATGCATCGGCCGGCAGGCGTGGGTCGTCGAGTTCGCTGATGCGCTGGGCGATGCGCTGCCAAAAATGATCGTCATCCAGCAGCTTGCGCCAGCGCACATGGGCATAGTACCAGCAGTTATCGTGTTCCGCCCGCACTACTGCGGCGTCGTTGGGCTTCCACTCCAGCGCCTGCACCAGGCCGTAAACCGCCAGGTTATGCGTAGCAACGCCCGGCTCGCTGGAACTCTCGTGCTTGTACCAGAGCGCGATGGCAGCGGCCTGGTCGCCGCGGGCGAGGGCGGCCAGCGCTTCATCGTTAGCGCCGTCATGCGCAGCTTCCGGCCAGAACCAGAAAAGCTCGTCGCGCAGGCGCAGCTCGGGGCTCTGCACGCGCTGCAGCGCTTTATCCAGCATATCGGCGTCCGGGCGGTCAGCCAGCGGGTAAATGCGCCCGGGGCCCGGCGGGATTGGGAGCTTGGCGCCGGTGGCCATCTCGATGGCCTGGCGGCGCTTGTCGATCTCGCGCGCCGTGGCATTGATGGGGAGCTCGATAATGCGAAAGGTATTGTACTTGACTAGCTCCGGTTCAACTGCTTCGAGCAGGTTATTCTCAATCGTGTGCAGGTTATCCGAGACCGGTTCACTCATGAATATACCTCAAGGCACCATGTAAATAGTAGATAGTAGGCAAATCCGAGTAAAACTGTTGCACATTCTATTACTGTGCAAATAAAGAAGCAAACTCGTTTTATCGAAGTAAGTAATAAATAACAATAATTAATATAATAAATATAAATAACCAGAACATCGATTCCACAATATTATTATGCTGTGAACGTGCGGGGCGAGATCAAAATGGGCGTGAAAAGGCGCGGGCATCGGGCGCATCCTGCGAGTCAGTTAAGGCGGAATTGCACACCGCATGGCCGCCAGTTCGTTTCGGATACTATACTTCATTTTACGATATGCCTGTTACGCTCTATACTCAATACGCGATTGGCTACGCTTCTTGGATGTATGGGCAATGATGACGCCCTGGAGTTCATTCAGGCAGATACCTTGTGGTGGTCATGGATGATTTCCTGTTTGTAAATCGGCCACATATGCCATAACACGGAGGAAGCTGAATGCAGATCGTAACTGACCAGGGAGCAGATTTATCCGATGCTCAAAAAGCAGGACTGGATATTCACTACGTTCCGTTTCGGATAACGCTTAGTGGGAAGACGTATGTTTCTGGTGTGGATATCGATAACGCCGGTTTCTACCGATTGCTATCAACCACTCAAGCTTTCCCAACGACCTCCCAACCCTCGCCGGGTGATTTTGTGCAAATATACCGTGAGCTTGCCCAGAATGACCCGGATATCCTCTCCATCCATATGTCATCTGGGTTAAGCGGCTCGTTCAACTCAGCCAGGATGGGCGCAGAAATGGTCCCGGAGGCACACGTAACGATTATCGATTCCAAGACGCTTTCATGCCCGCAGGGTTGGCAAGTCGAAGCGGCAGCCAAGGCCATACGGGATGGTCGGAGCCTGGAAGAGATTGTCGCTTTGCTGGAGCGCGTGCGCCAGTACACCGATGGGATGTTTACCCTCTCTGACCTAAAGTACCTGATTCATGGCGGGCGTATCAACCATCTGAAAGGTTTGCTGGCGTCCATCCTCAAGATCAAAGCGGTGATTGGGGTAACCAAGGATGACGGGATCTATTACTCGGTGGGCAATGAGCGCACCTTTGATGGAGCCATCCATAGGGTAGCGACTGCTATTACCAAAACAATTCCGCCGGGCTCGTCCTTGAGGGTTCAGTTGCTGCATGGGAATAATCTCGAGGGCGTGGAAACGCTGCGCAGCTACCTGGTCCAATCCTATACGTGCCGATTCGAGGAAGTGGTGCAGGTAGCGCCGTTCCTAGGGGCGCATACCGGGCCGAGCCTGGTTGGGTTGGCGGTTGCGCCGCTGGAGATATTCGATACCGCCATGGATACTGCTTGAAGATAGGGATAGTGCGATGGGCGGGTTTGGAACCTGCCCCAACCGGCTAGCCTACACGGGCGGACACGCAGGTTCGCCCGTACACATCGCGGCAGCAAGCTGCCGCACTCCACATCAGACGTCATTCTCGCGCAAGCGGGAATCCATCTTCATATCCCCTGTGGGGGCGCGCTGCGCGCGCCCATTCTGTCCGTTATTCGCGCGCAAGCCATCACGGGCGGCTGCGCCATTAGCTTAGCCTGTCGCATCGAAGGAGCTATTCCGCTTTACGTTCTGCTCACCCACATTTATGTTAAGCCACACCATGCTGCGTCGCGGTACTGCAGTCGTTTTGGCTTCTCAGCTCGATTTTTGACCAACCGCTCCTCTCCTTTCTGAAGGTTTTTCTACCTAATCCGTCCCAATTCTCTTCGCTCATTCCGGGCAAGCGCCTCGTAACCTACCCTGCTCTCGGATATATGGCGCCTTCGTCAAGTGTCTGCCCTACCCCCAATGTTCCGACAAGCGGCATACAATCATATGCAGGTCAAATGGCGTACGCCATTTGACCTGTACAATTGCGCCCAGAGAGCAAAAGTGCCCATAGGGATAGCGCCAAATAGCGTATATAAAAAGTATCTAAATCAAGGCAATAATCGATAAGATACAGATTGGTGTTGACAAAGAACATAACTTGTGATTATGTATTAAAAGGGAAGCGCCACCTTTAACTACTATGAAATTGTCACAAAGACAGCCGAACGGACGTTCTCCGGGGCAAAGCCTCGTCGAGACTGCTCTGATAATGCCTCTATTGCTGTTCATGGTCATCGGCGTCGTCGAAATCAGCAACGCGCTCAACGACTATATTGCTATCACCGAAGTCGCTCGTGAAGGTGCGCGTTTGTCCGCGCGCGGTAACATCTACACCCAGGCGCAGGTGCTGCAGGTTATGCGCGACCAGGCCAGCAGTTTGGATCTGAACACCAATGGAGCAATCGCTCTGACGGTGATCCAGTCCGACTCGTCCTCCGGTATCGTCCAGTATGAGACCACATCATTGCTGAACAGCCCGGTCAGCAGGTTCAATCAAAGCACAATGTCCGAGCTGTATAACCAGGCTACCAGCACCTCGAATCAAACCTATTTACGCAAGGAAAAGCTGATCCTCATCGAGGTGTTCTATGACTGCCCAACCCTGTTCAAGTTTATCTATACGAATATCCCGATGTATACCTATGCAGTGATGCAGATCCAGGCGCCGTCATGAGCAAATTCAGGTTCATCAAGCCGGCCGTTCGGAAGAAGGAAACCAGAGAAGCTGGTCAATCCCTGGTATATGTGGCCATCCTCATGGTCGTGATGATCGGCTTTATCGGTTTGGCCGTCGACGTCGGCATGCTGATGGCAGCCAGGCGGTCACTAGTGCGCCTCACGGACGCCGCGGCACTGGCTGGAGCGAGCGCCCTTTCGGCCCCCGCATCGGTATCGGATAGCGAACGCCAGAGCAGAGCTGCCGACCGGGTCTATGAATACGTCCAACTGAACGGCTTCGATCCCACGCCCGGTACCGGGAATATCACCGTGACCGTCTCTTTTCCATCCTTTTCGACGCGCAAGTTGGTCGAGGTGACGACCGCCCGGCGGGTGAATCTGGGCTTTATGCGGCTGTTCGGCGTCTCTACTTCTGTAGTAACCTCGGGTGCGCGCCAGGGGGAATCCGTGCCGATCGACATCGTCCTGGTGATGGATACTTCCGGCTCGCAGTTCGTCGGCAACCATTGGCTGGGCAGCGACAGCAAGCCTCAGGCCCTGCTTAAAAAACCCTGGCCATACGATGGCGATATCTACAATGTCCCGGAATCAAAGAGAGCGTTCGGCTACAACTACGACCCGAACAAGAGAACGACCGCGTATTCCTGGCCGGTTCAAGGTGACCCTGACGAGGACGGGCGAACCAATATCCCCTGGGAACCTTTCGTGATGCAGCAGGATGCGGCCCGATATTTTATCGACCAGCTCGATTCGCGCTATGACCGTATCAGCATCGTGAGTTTTTCCTCCAAGGACTACAACGAAAGCTGCGGACATTCAGCCGCCTGTGTGAACCAGCGCCTGACCGATGACTACAATAAAGCGAAGCGCACCATCGGTTACAGCCCGCGCACCCCGGGAGAAAAAGGCACCAAAGGGCTGACGCCGTGGGGCGGCACGGCAATGGCCGCCGGCGTGGAGCAGGGCATCGCCGCCCTGACCGACACCTCTTATTCACGCGATGAAGCCATTGGAGCGATGATTCTCATCACGGATGGCTCGCCGACTCACAAACTGGACGGCACGCTGGATTCCGGCTGTGACGAAAATACGCCTTCCGCCTGCGAGACGGCCCGCCGCGATGTGATGGACGAGGTGCGCAACGCCGCTGCCAATGGCATCGTGATTTACACGATTTTCTGCGGCAGCTCGGAGTGGGAATCGGAGAAGGCTTTGATCCTGCAGTGGACGGCGGACCTGACGGATAATGGCCAGCTCGACGGCGACTATACCGGCTCGCGCAACCTGCCCAATGGCTACGGCCCCGCCTGGTCGGCGAGCTGGTTCCAGGCAAATGTGAGCGAAAACTATTACCGGGCAGAGAACCAGGAAGAGCTCGAGGCGGCCTATCAATCCATCTATGAAAAGATTTATACGCGCCTGGTTCAGTAAGCTGGGAGAAACCGTGAAGCTGAGGCACAGTTTACATCGTTCGCGCCGTGGGCAGTCCCTCGTCGAGTTCGCCCTCGTGCTGCCGATTTTATTCCTGATCACTTACGGCGTTATCGAGCTCTCCCGGCTTTCAACCTCCTGGATTACTCTCCGGCATGCCGCCGATGAGGCGGTACGCTATGCCGTCACCGGCAGCGGCTTCACCTCCGGCTCGGGGGTGCGCGAGGCCGCCATCGCCGAAACGGCCAAAACCGCCATGCGCGGTACGCTGGTCAAGGATGTCGCCAGCAGTGAGCCGTGTTACTTTAAGGTGACCATCCGCAGTTCCAGCTCCACCGGCAACCCCAATGAGGCCAATAATGCCGGCGGCCCGAACGAGTATGTGCGGGTGACCCTGCAGTACAACCATCCGTTCCTTATCGGCCTGATCGGGCACGGGTATGTGCCCCTTACCGTATCGTCGCTGAACATCAATGAACGCTTCGCCAGGCCGACGAACGCATCGGTCTATATGACCACACCTCAGCTTCCGTCGACTCCGGTGGCAACCTTTACCCCAACGCCAACGCCGACCAACACGCCGATACCGGCGCCAACCAATACATCAGAGATATCGCCGACCAGCACATCGACATCCCTTCCGACGGCTACCTATACCAGAACGCCGAGGCCAACCAGAACCAAACGGCCGTGATGAGCCCGGCCCCCAGCCGCGCGTCGGCCCGCCTGAACTCCCTGAGTGGCGCGGGGGCGGTGGGCGCGATGACGGGGACGCGGCGGCAGTAGAGTGAAATATTAAGTACCCGCACAGTTGCGCGGTAGCGCTGCGTTTCCGCGCGGTTCTTTTTAAGAGATCTATGGAGAAAGGCTATTCCAGGACCGTTATCCGTAGTCATTCCGGTTTTACTCGGCATGGCTAGTCTTTGGATCTGGAATAGCCCTTTGTTAGTGTGAACTCACTCTGCTTTAACGATGTTATAACACCAGATGATTGACATTGCCGATCGTATTCTCACCCCAGGGTTCCTCGACGGCGGCACTATCTTTGATTTCCCCTTCATTCAATCTCATCCGGGCATCGAGGGCACCGCGTTGCGCCGTGGAGCATACGATTTCGCCAAAATTGTGCACACTGACCAGCCGCTCAGCCAACATCCTGGGCTCTACCTCTGTATCGATGGTGAGTTCTCCATTTACCACCAGCGTTGCCTTCCCCTCAAGGTATTCAAAGCGAGACGCAACCAGATGCTCCTCACCGTTAATCAGCCACAGGGTTTCTTCGTAGAACACTGCCTTGGTCTCCAGCAGATTGCATTTGTGAGATAGAACACCTGATAGTGCCTTTGGACACAGCACCAGGTCATTGGCAACCAATCTCTCCAGTCTAGCATCGAGCTGGTCCGCTCCCACGTCGGGAACGATTTGAACCCCTGCCAGGCAGTATAGCTTCGAGCCGGGCAAGGCATCCAGCGTAGCTTTATCCAATACCAGGTCTTTCTCTACCAGCATATGCCCGGACGGTATTACCACCATGCGCTCAATACCGCCAGTCAACCGCGCCCGTATGGCCGCCTGATTCTCTTCAGGACAGCGCACACTGCCCAGCACATAGAGCGAGGCAATCTTGCGTTCTAGTAATTCTGCCGGTAAAACTTGGGGTACCCGCAACGAGCCAAGTACCACCAACTCTGTACCTTCCTCGAGGGCTGCTAAAAATCCTTCGTCCAGGTTCACGCTAGCTTTCATCACCCGACCGTTCGCCGGATATGCCACCGAATTGCCGACAAGTTGCATTAACCGTGAATGGAGCACACCCGCTACGGTACTGGGATAAACCAACTGTCCGACCACGGCCAGGCTCCCCACAATTTTCTCAAAGTCAGCGGCGCTGACGTCCGGTTCAACCATCACATTACCTACCACGACATAACTCGCCGGCTCAATACCTTCGCGGACTGATTCTTTGCTAATGACCAGGTTACCGACGGTAACCCTGGGTGTGGTCTGCACTTCAACCATGGCGTTTAGGTTTCCCAGGGACAAGAGCGGCACAAAGTGGGCGGTTTCACGCGAATAGATCAAAATGTTAACACTGCCGATCTTTTGAATCGCAGAGAATGTATCCTCTGTAGCCCGCGTTATATCCAGCACATTCACGTTGCCGATGACAGTACCCGGTTTCATCTGTACCTTGTCCATTGTGATTCTCCCATCTTATATGACCTCTGTGTTGTGTGCCCGGAGCCATTTCCGGGCAAGGAAGAGCCGTGACCGCACGGTAGCAGCGGGAAGGTCGAGTTCTTGCGCTATCTCCTCACACGATTTGCCCAACAGGTAATGCTCGTTGAGCAACTCTCGATACTGCTCAGGAACCTGATCGAGGAGTGTACGGACAACAGCAGCAACGGAGAGAGTGTCGACGTCCAGCGTCTGGAAAGCTAACCATTCAGTAAGGCTTGCTTGCCGTGTGCGAGCACGCTCCTCGTCGATGAAGCGATTCTTGAGCACGTGATACAGCCAGGCTTTGCGCCTGAAAGGATTGAGCTGAGCAAGCAGGCTTAGGTTCCCCATAGCCCGGATCATAGTCTCCTGAACCAAGTCATCAGCCCGATCCGCATCCCTAGCCAGGTTGCAGGCGTAACGTCGCAGAGGAGCCTCATAGTCTAGAAATAACGCGTCTATGGTTAGCGGTTCAGCTGACGAGTACTCGAACGACATCAGAACTCCCTCGCAGGCACTGTAACTGAGATGTGACTACTTGAATACTGACTCACATTCAAGGTGCGGCAAACGTGGGTTACTCCCAACACCTCGTAGATAAAGGAGCTACCTTTGTTTACACAAGTGGTATACTGGAAATACTCACACCCTGATTCTGAATGCAATGCGTTATTAGCCCTCCCTTCTTACTTTATCTCACTTTATGCCCTGGCAGCGCGATTTCCGCTCTTCCTACTATTTCAACGTCCATCACACGAGGAATGTTTAACCAATCTTGTGCCAATATACACTAACGCCCTCTAGTCAGCCTAACCAACGGTACCGATCAGGATTCATCGGCGATAATCCCAGGTAACGTTAGCCTGGCAGAAGAGCTCCTGTCCAGTTTCAGGAGATAGGTAAGCCAATAGTTTCAAGACATCGGTAAGTCAGGATGGTAGCATATACAGAAGTCACCTTGGGAAGGAGTGATCTCTGTATGCCGGGGTGTAGCAACAGCAGGAAACCGAATTCATGATCTGGCTAAGAGACTTCCCGATCGGGAAACTTGATACCCAACTGGCTTGTATTACACCACTGCGTTTCATAGAATAAGGCTTACCTTATGATATATTGACTTACCCATGTCTCGACTAGAATCACTTACCTATGGCCTGACTGGTCATATTTTTTGACTCCCTTGACTCGCCTCTCTCCTCCTCCTACAATTCCCCCGTAAACTATCCGCGCAAAGGAGTGCACCTATGCCGCTCAAATTCCGCAAGGTTCTGATTGCCGACGAACGCTACGAATCCGCGGGGGTGTTCGACGTCGATAACGACGGCATCCCCGACATCGTCTCGGGCGCCTGGTGGTACGAGGGCCCCGATTTCAAGCGCCGCCACAAAATCGGCGATATCCAGGCCGAGGGCGAGTATTACGACGATTTCTCCACCATCCCGCTGGATATCAACGGCGACGGCCTGACCGACTACATCACCGGCGGGTGGTGGGGCAACACGCTGCGCTGGCGCGAGAACCCGGGCGACTCCAGCAAGCCCTGGCCCGAGCACATCATCGCCGAGACGGGCAACGTCGAGACCACGCGCGCCTGGGATGTGGACGGCGACGGCCAGCTCGAGATCGTGCCCAACTGCCCGGGCCAGCCGCTCACCGTCTGGAAGCTCATCCGCGACGCGCAGGGGCGTGGCACGGGCAAGTTCGAAGCGCACGTCATTTACGACAAGCCGCAGGGGCACGGCCTGGGCGCCGGGGATATCGCCGGCCACGGCCGCTGCGACTTTGTGATGGCCCATGGCTGGCTGGAAGCCCCCGCCGATGTGTGGGGCGGCCAGTGGATTTACCACCCGGGCTTTGACTTCGGCCCGGCCAGCGTGCCTATCCTGGTGGTGGATGTCAACGGCGACGGCCTCAACGACCTGATTGTGGGCGGCGGCCACCGCTACGGGATGGAGTGGTACGAGCACCAGGTGGACGCGGCCGGCGAGCACGTCTTTATCAAGCACGACATCGACCCCGACAACTCGCAATTCCACGACCTGCTGTGGGTGGATATCGACAACGACGGCCTGCAGGAGCTGGTGACGGGCAAGCGCTACCGCGCGCACAACGGCAACGATCCCGGCGCTTTCGACAACTACGGCATCTATTATTTCAAGTGGAACGGCGAAAGCTTCGTCAAGCAGGTCATCTGCTTCGGCGAACCGCGCCAGACGACCGGCTGCGGCATATTCTTCCAGGCGGTTGATCTGCGCGGCAGCGGCCGGCTGGATATCGTCGCGCCCGGCAAGGACGGGCTGTATGTGTTCTACAACGAGGGCGATTCGAGGAAATAAGGAGGTTAACCCATGAAAGTCGCGATTATCGGCGCGGGCAGCATCGTCTTTTGCAAGACGCTGATGCTCGATATCATGGCCACACCCGGCCTAGAGGGCACCGAGTTCGCGCTGATGGCGCCCAGCACGCGGCGCACCAGCCAGGTGGAAGCCTTCGCCCAGCGGGTT
>JAJFUJ010000149.1 GCA_021372475.1 Chloroflexota bacterium
TGATCACCGGCAGATAAAAAAGTGAGCAGCGTGCTGGTGATGGCGGCCATGCCTGAAGCCAGTAAAAGGGCATCTTCAGCGCCTTCGAGTATGGCCAGACGCTGTTCAGCCACACTTTGCGCAGGATTACCGTATCTACCATATTCGCCATGATCCGGTTTGCGGCCTGCCTGTTTGTCTTCCATAAAGGCAATCAAGTCGGCTGTATCTGTAAAGGCATAGGTTGAAGTTTGTACGATAGGCATTGACAGAGCGCCGTATGGCTTCTTTTTTTCCTCACCCGCATGAACGGTGAGCGTGTCCAGGTTATGCATAGTGCCTCCCAATAACAAAAAGGGCATCACAGCGCTTATCCAGTGCTGAGATGCCCTTTTAACAAACAAACGGGCTCGCTCATAGAGGGGCCCGTTATGGGTATGTCCTCTCATCTTCCAGTCATAAAAACGACTGCCGGAATTGGCACCTTGGGTAACGGAACGTACAGGTTGCCGAGGCTTCACAGGGCCGGTCCCTCTGCCTCTCTGGATAAGAGCAAGTAGCCTATTCAATTGAGTCGAGTCTATCATTAGGAGAATATTTTGTCAAGCACAGTGAAATCACAAGGACAATAGCTGCCCATGCCATAATTTGACCTGTCAAATGTCTGTGGTATACTTGCTTCCTGCCTGACTTGACCATGTTGGGCGTCCGGTTATAATGAGTGTTGGTAGCATGCCGACGTAGCTCAATCGGCAGAGCAGCGGTTTTGTAAACCGCAGGTTGTGGGTTCAATTCCCCCCGTCGGCTCTGGAACCCATAGCGGTTCTACCAACTGCTATCGGGCGTCTGGTTCAGGCGGCTAAAATGTGGGCAGGTACCCTAGCGGCCAAAGGGGACTGACTGTAAATCAGTTGGCTACGCCTTCGGAGGTTCGAATCCTTCCCTGCCCACCTTTGTCTGTAGGCCATGTTTTGCAATGGCCTGGCAGGTGCCCACGTAGCTCAGTCGGTAGAGCACGTTCTTGGTAAGAACGGGGTCACAGGTTCAAATCCCGTCGTGGGCTCCATTTTTTGGTTGAGGCGAATTAGATCCTCAAAGTGCTGGTTTTTAAGGAGGGTTCTCTAGGATGGCGAAGCAGGTATTCGAGCGTACCAAGCCACACGTAAACATTGGTACGATTGGGCACGTAGACCATGGCAAGACATCGCTAACAGCAGCGATCACCAAAGTATTGGCGATGAAGGGTGGTGCCAAGTTTCAAGCGTATGATCAGATAGACAACGCGCCGGAAGAAAAAGCGCGAGGGCTGACGATAGCGATTTCGCACGTTGAGTACGAGACGGACAATCGTCATTATGCGCACGTAGACTGCCCGGGTCATGCGGACTATATCAAGAACATGATCACAGGTGCGGCGCAGATGGATGGAGCGATTCTGGTAGTAAGTGCGCCAGACGGGCCGATGCCGCAGACGCGGGAGCACATCTTGCTGGCGAGGCAGGTAGAAGTGCCGGCGATGGTGGTGTTCTTGAACAAGTGCGACATGATGGACGACGAAGAGTTGTTGGAACTGGTAGAGTTGGAGTTGCGCGAGCTGCTGACGGACTATGAGTTTCCTGGCGATGACATTCCCATCATTCGGGGGTCAGCGCTGGATGTACTGGAGTCCGAGTCGACGGACATCAACGATCCGGTGTATGCGCCGATCTTGGAGCTGATGGATGCAGTAGACAGCTACATACCGACGCCGGTGCGAGAAATCGATCGTCCGTTCCTGATGCCGATTGAGGACGTATTTGGGATCAAGGGACGCGGCACGGTAGTGACGGGCCGAATTGATCGCGGCACGGTAAAGACGGGCGACACCGTCGAGATTGTGGGCTTGCGAGAGGACATACGTCAGACAGTAGTGACGGGTGTAGAGATGTTCCGCAAGACATTGCAGCAAGGGCAGGCAGGAGACAACGTAGGTTGTTTGCTGCGAGGCATAGATCGAGAGCAGGTAGAGCGCGGGCAGGTACTGGCGGCGCCAAAATCGATCACGCCGCACACGACGTTTCGTGGTGAAGTATACGTATTGAAGAAGGAAGAGGGCGGGCGTCACACGCCGTTCTTTGATGGATACCGTCCGCAGTTCTTTATTCGGACGATGGACGTAACGGGTGAAGTGCGGTTGGACGAAGGCGTAGAGATGGTAATGCCGGGGGACAATGCGAACCTGACGGTAGAGTTGATCACGCCGGTGGCGCTGGAGATAGGCTCGCACTTTGCGATTCGGGAGGGCGGCCGCACAGTGGGTTCGGGCGTTCTCACCAAGATCATCGAGTAAGGTGAATCATGGCCAAAAAGGCGAACCGTCTCGTGGTAACATTGGCCTGCACAGAGTGCAAGTCTAGGAACTATACGACTGAGAAGAACCGCAAGAACGATGCAGGTCGTATGGAATTGTTGAAATACTGCCCCAAGTGCCGTAAGCACACAGAGCACCGAGAGCAGCGTTAAGTCGAGATTCTGAGTATTGGATCTCTTTGCAGGCGAGTAGCTCAATTGGCAGAGCAACGGTCTCCAAAACCGTAGGTTGCGGGTTCGATTCCTGCCTCACCTGTAGTAGGTCATTAGGGTAAATAAGGAATACAGTAGTGGCACTTAAAAAACAGGCTGTTACCACTATCCCGACAACTGAAAAAGCGCCGAAGGTAACACCCGATAAGAGTGCGGCAAATAAGTCTGCGCCTGCCGCTGCAAAAAAAGCAGCGGTGCCGACCGTTAAAAAAGAAAACAAGATTGTTCGCTATCTGAAAGAAGTACGTGCAGAGCTGCGTAAAGTAGTCTGGCCTACCAGGCAAACTGCTTTGCGTTTGACAGGGATCGTTATCGGTGTAACTGCAATAATGAGCTTGTTCCTAGGGTTAGTCGATTTAATTTTCTCAAAGCTATTTGGTCTGATTATTGGCGCATGAGCGGTATAAGGTAGAAGGAATGCTCGAAGAAGACGACACACGCCAGCCTATGGATGACGAGGACGAACTGGAATCCAAGCCGGCGTCGGCTAAAAAGGCGCGTAAACCATCGCGACGTGATGATGATGGTTATGTAGAAGAGGATCTCGAGACAGCTCATCGCGGCAGCGGTCAGGTCGAGTGGTTCGTTGTGCACAGCTATTCCGGCTATGAAAACAAAGTGCGAACCAACCTCGAACAGCGCATCGCCTCGATGGGCATGCAGGATAAAATATTCAAGGTTGTTGTTCCCACTGAGGAAGAAGTCGAGATTCGTGACGGGCAAAAGCGTAGCAGTCGCCGGCGAGTGTTTCCAGGATATATCCTTGTGCAGATGATTATGGATGACGAATCATGGTATGTCGTCCGCAATACGCCCGGTGTGACCGGCTTTGTCGGTTCGGGCGCCAAGCCCAGCCCTTTGACTGAAGAAGACGTATCCAAGATTCTAAACCGCATGGAGGCCGAGACACCGCGCATCAAGGTGAGCTTCCGCGCCGGCGAAACAGTGCGTATTATCGAAGGGCCTTTTGCAGATTTTATGGCTGTAGTCGACGATCTATTCCCTGAACGTGGTAAAGTCCGGGTGCTTGTGTCCTTCTTTGGACGCGAAACCCCCGTCGAGATGGATTTCATGCAGGTTGAGCGAATTTAGCATATCTGTTCCCTACGGGGACTGCTGAAAAGAAGGAATTACCGAGATGGCAAAAAAAGTGGTTGCAATCGTCAAACTTCAACTCCCGGCTGGCAAGGCTAATCCGGCGCCTCCGGTTGGTCCTGCGCTTGGTCAGCATGGCGTAAATATCATGGGCTTCTGTAAAGAGTATAATGCTCGCACCCAAGGGCAGAGCGGAACCATCCCGGTTGAAATCACCGTCTATGGCGATCGCTCCTTTACCTTCGTGCTCAAGACGCCTCCGGCTAAGGACTTACTGCTCAAGGCCGCTGGCGTGCCGAAAGGCTCAGCGAATCCACTCGCTATCAAAGTGGGCAAAGTGACCAAGGCCCAAATCAGGGAGATCGCCCAGATCAAGATGCCCGATCTGAACGCGGTTGATATCGAAGGCGCGATGCAGATGGTCGAGGGTACTGCTCGCAGCATGGGCATTACGGTCGTCGAATAGGTTTGAACCCGGCGATAGCCGGTTAATATCGTGGGAGGAGGAATCAGATTCCTCCATTAATACCACAAGGAGTAGATCATGGCCAAACACGGTAAACGGTTTCGCACATTGGCAACGTCGGTTGATCCTGATACCAAATATCAGCCCCAAGAGGCGCTTGAGCTGGTCAAGGCGACTTCAAACGCCAAGTTCGATGAGACCGTCGATGTACACATACGTTTGAATGTTGACCCGCGCAAAGCCGAGCAACAGGTTCGCAGCGTGGTCACGCTGCCCGCGGGGACGGGGAAAACACTACGTATCCTGGTTTTCGCCGAGGGAGATGGCGCTCGCTTGGCCCAGGAAGCCGGCGCAGAATATGTGGGCACAGATGAGTTCATCCCCAAGGTGATGGAAGGTTGGACTGATTTCGATGTAGCAGTTGCCACTCCTCAGGTGATGGGTAAGATTGGCCGCTTGGGGCGTGTACTTGGTCCGCGCGGTTTGATGCCCAGTCCCAAAGGCGGCACCGTGGTGCAGCCGGATGAAATTCCCAACACCATTAGGCAGTTGCGCCAGGGGCGTGTCGAGTTCCGCGTTGATCGTACTTCTAACCTGCACATTCCAATCGGCAAAAGCAGCTTTACCCAGGCTCAGCTCGCTCAGAACTGGGCTGCTGTGATGGAAGCGGTCGTCCGCGCCCGCCCCTCTACGGTCAAGGGACAGTATATCAAGAGCGTGACGATTACTTCGACGATGGGGCCCGGCATCCATGTGGATGTTCAGAGCGCCCAAACAGTCAAAGTCGAAGCCTAGTTTCTAACTAAATAGTCTCCAGAGCCCAAGACAGCAGGTGCTGGCCGCTTAATATAGCCTGCCGAGGCAAAGATTCGAGCTGTTTCCGTTTAGTCGGAGGGTCTTTGTGTCGGTATGGCACACGGACCCTTTTTATATCCTATGAGGAGGTATATATCCTTGGCAATTACACGTGAGCAAAAAAGCTCGATTTTAGAAGGTTATGAGGCGAAACTGTCCAAAGCTCAGCTTCTGGTTTGGGCCAACTACAAGGGATTGACAGTTGCCCAGATCCAAGATTTACGCAAGCGCCTGCGTCCCAGCGGAGCCGAAGCTCTTGTGGTTAAAAATTCATTGATGCGTAAAGCTCTGGAAGAAGCGCAGATGGAGTATAGCCACACTATGATGAGCGGCGCATCCGTTGTCACATTCATCTACGACGATATCCCAATGGCGATCAAGACGTTGACGGACTTTGCTCGTGAACGCGACGCGGCCTTTGTGCTACAAGGCGGGCTGCTCTCCGGGCAAGTCATTACCGTCGACCAGGTTAGGGATCTCGCCTACTTGCCTTCGCGCGAAGTGCTCCTCGCTCGTGTAGTCGGCGGTATCCAGGCGCCTATCAGCGGCTTCGTCAGTGTTTTGGCCGGTGTACTGCGCGGTTTGCCGAATGTGCTAACCGCCCGCGGCAAGCAGCTCGAGAGCGCAGCCAGTTAACTGGCAGTTGATTGTAATATACTAGCGATCGTTTCAATAACTAGGGAGGTTTCAAGTGACAAAGCAAGAGATTATCGATGCCATCGGCCAGATGACTGTGCTGGAGCTGGCGGAACTGGTTAAGGCGTTGGAAGAAAAGTTCGGTGTTAGCGCAGCGGCCCCGGTTGCTGTGGCTGCCGGTCCTGCGGCGGTTGCCGGTGCGGCCGAAGCTCCTGCCGTTAAGGAAGAGCAGACCGAGTTCGACGTCGTGATCAAGAGCGTTGGCGACCAAAAGATTCAGGTCATCAAGGTAGTGCGCGAGCTTACCAGCCTTGGATTGCGTGAGGCCAAGGAGGCTGTTGAAGCAGCTCCTTCCGAGCTGCTCAAGGGTGTGACCAAGGAACAAGCTCAAGCCGCCAAGGAAAAGCTCGAGGCCGCCGGCGCAGTTATCGAAATCAAGTAATTCAGCTTGGTAGAAAAGAGGGGGAGCTTGATGCTCTCCCTCTTCTTGATCCATAAAAACACCGCTGGCTTTTCCAGCGGTTTTTGTGTGGGCAGGATAGGACTCGAACCTACGGCCTCCACGATGTCAACGTGGCGCTCTAACCAACTGGGCTACCTGCCCCAATTGAGGGTATTATACACTATCGCTTTTCGAATGCAAGTCCCTGCCTGAATGAGTAATTGCCTTTAGCGATATGAGGTGTATAATATAGACAATGAGGCTCGCTGGAGAGCTATACAAAATATCCAGCGCCTGTTTTTGGTGCTGGTTTGTGTTGTATTATAGTAGCATTGGTTGATAGTGTATGGGAAAAAGTACGGGGGCAAAGATGCTGCAGGTAGAAATCGACCTGCTTGGGCTTGCTCGGAGAGCGGCAGGGCAAAAGCATATTGTGCTTGAGCTCCCCGAGCAGTCATCATATGACAACCTAATCCACTTTCTGGCAGAGCGGTATCCTTCTCTGGTAGGTCAAGTTATAAATCCCCAAACATTGGAATTATTCCCTTCCTTTATGCTTAATTTGGAAGGTCGCCAGGTTATCAAAGACCTATCCCAAACCCTGACTGGTGGTGAACACCTTGTACTTATGTTCGTCGAGTCGGGAGGATAACGTCCATGTTTGGCTATTCTGGCAAGATACTGCATATCGATGCGACCACTCAGAATACTTCGGTCGAGGAAAAGGATGCAGGGTATCTTAAAAAGTACCTGGGAGGTATAGGCTTAGCGGTGCGCCTGCTTTATGAGAACACCCATGCAGGGGTGGAACCGTTGAGCCCGCAGAATGCACTTTGCTTTGCCGCCAGTTCTTTTGCAGGTACCACAGTCCCAGTCGGCACCAAACATGGCGTTGCCTTCAAGTCCCCTTTGACAGGTTTTGTGGGGGATTGCCTTTCGGGCAGCCATTTTTCGGAAATGATCCGCCGTGCAGGTTGGGACGGCTTTGTGATTACCGGCGCGGCGCCGCAGTGGTCTGTGCTCTTTATCGATGACGATGATGTCCAATTCCTGGATGCCAGCAGGCTGCTAGGTTTGGGAACCATCGAAACCCAGCAGCACATACGCGAATGGCTGGGAGACGAGAATATCCGGGTGAGTTCGATCGGGCCGGCCGGTGAAAACCTGGTTCGTTATGCGATGGTCGACAACGATGGTCGCCAGGCAGGCAGAACCGGGCCTGGCGCTGTGATGGGTTCCAAGAGACTGAAGGCAATTGCCATTCGCGGATCGCACCCTATCCAAGTGGCGGATATGCCTAATCTGCTGGAGGAAACGCGCAAAATTATCAAGATTAGTCAGGGACCTGGCACAGCCAAGTATCGTATCCTGGGCACAGCTTCGAACGTGCTCAATATGAACAAGATGGGCGTCCTGCCCACTCGCAATTTTCAGCAAACCGAGTTCGAGCATGCCGAGGAAGTCAGTGGTGAATATATGCATGAGCACTTTACCCGCAAAACGGTCGGGTGCTCGGGCTGCACGATTGCCTGTGAGCAATGGGCGGAGGTGCGCGAAGGGCCATACAAGGGCGTGATGGCTGGCCTCGATTATGAGCCTCTCTTTGCCCTTGGGCCAAACTGTGGCATCGGGGAGTTGCCCCCAATTATCTACCTTTCGCGCTTGTGCGATGACCTCGGTATGGATTCTATGAGCGCCGGCGTGGTTGTCAGTTGGGCTATGGAGTGCTATGAGAAAGGCCTATTGAGCAAAGAGGACTGCGATGGGCTTGAGCTTAACTTTGGCAACTATGAGGCTTCGGCGGAGGTCATCAAAAAGATAGCCAAGCGCGAGGGAATCGGAAACCTGCTGGCTGAAGGCACCAAGCGCGCCTCTGAGCAATTGGGCAAAAACAGCGGGCATTTTGCCATGCAAATCAAAGGCTTGGAGATGCCAGGCTATGATGTGCGCAGCATGAAGACTTTTGCGCTAGGTGTGGCGACTGGGACGCGCGGCGGCGACCATAACCGTTCGCTGGCATACGAGCTGGATGTCAAAGGCACAACCGACCGCTTCACTGCCGATGCGACGCGCGGTAAGTTGGCCATGGAGAAAGAAAACTTTGCCTGCATTCTAGACTGTCTCTCGATATGCAAGTTCGCACGTAACTGTTTTGAGCACTTTGATGATGATATGTCACGCATCTATACCATGGTGACGGGCATCCCGCTGACCCCGGGGGAATTAAAGGCAGTGGGCGAGCGCGTCTGTAACCTCAAAAAAGCCTTTAACATACGCGAAGGCTGGACGCGCGCTGATGATACCTTACCGCCCCGCGTGATGAAGGATCCGCTGCCCAGCGGGCCTGGCAAAGGCTGCTTTGTCTCGCAGGAGGAGCTTGATTTGATGCTCGATTCCTACTACCAGGCTCGCGGATGGACGCGCGCCGGGTTGATCCCGCGTTCTAAACTAATCAGCCTTGGTCTAGATGATATCGCCGCCGAGCTGGGCGTAAGCGATGTTGAGGAACAGTCGCCGGCTGAGATGGTAGAGGTTCGGTGATGGCAGAAATAGGATACCGTCATATCGTTTGCGACCCTACCAAGTGTATCGGCTGTAGAATGTGCGAGTATGCCTGCTCCGCTACCAAGACGGGCAGCTTTGATCCTTCTCTATCGCGCATTCGCGTCGTGCGCATCGAACCCATTACGATGACGGCGATTACCTGCCGGTTGTGCTCGGATGCGCCTTGCATTCTGGCTTGCCCGCGTAAAGCCCTCTCGCGTTCGCTTGAAGACGGCACAATTCTGGTAGATGCGGATAAATGCGATGGCTGCGGTTGGTGTGTCGAGTCTTGCGATTTCGGTGCTATCATTATCAACCCAGCAGTACACCGAGCAGAAATATGCACGCTTTGCAGCGACCAGCCCGAGGGTCCTCGTTGTGTTGCCTTCTGCCCCAAAGAAGCCCTCTCCCTAAGCACGCCTGAGGTTGTCAGCCAAACGGCGCGGCGGGAGGTCGTTGAGAGACTGCTTCAGGAATTGGTCAAGTAGTAACCTTGTTGGGGGAATAGCTGCAATGCAAGGAGCTAATAATGCCTGTTGACGACAAGCTGCGTGTGGGTGTGTACATCTGCAGTTGCGGCGCTAATATCGGTTCAGTAATCGACCCTGCTGCAGTCGCCGAATATGCCTCGCATTTGCCCGACGTGGTGCTTGCGCGCGACTATATGTACATGTGCGGTGATCCCGGACAGAACCTTATCCGCAAGGACATCCGGCAATACAAACTCAACCGCGTTGTAGTGGCCGCCTGTAGTGTGCGGATGCACGAGCCGACATTCCGAGCCTGTGTGGCGGATGCTGGCCTGAATCCGTTCCTGATGGAGATGGCTAATATTCGTGAGCAGGATACCTGGGTGCACAGTAAAGACCCCGAAGGCGCACTGCTCAAAGCCAAGGAGCTGGTAGCAGCGGCCGTAGCCAAAGTGCGGCATGTCTTCCCACTCACTACTATCACGGTCGCGGTTACCAAGAAGGCGATGGTGATTGGCGGCGGCGTAGCCGGTATCTCTGCCGCACTCGACTTGGCTGATATGGGCATCCCCACCTACCTGGTTGAAAAGGAGCTGAGCATCGGTGGGACGATGGCTCAGCTAAACAAAACCTTTCCGACCATGGACTGTTCGATTTGAATACTCGCACCCAAGATGGTTGACGCGGCGCGTCAACCCCTGATTGATGTGATGGCTTACTCGGATGTGGAACGCGTTGACGGTTACATCGGCAACTTCCGTGCCCAAGTGCGCAGGAATCCGCGTTATGTATTGGCTGACCGCTGCAACGGCTGCGGTGCCTGCAGCCGCGTCTGTCCCATCGAGGTGCCCAATTCGTTTGAACTCGACATTGCTCCGCGCAAAGCCATTGATGTCCCGCATGGGCAGGCTGTTCCGTTAATCTACCAGATTGATATAGACAATTGCATCAAGTGCTATCAATGCGTCACTGCTTGCGGGCATCTGGACGCGATTGACTTTTCGCAAAAGGCCGAGGTGGTTGACCTGGATATTGGTGCGATAGTTGTGGCTACTGGTTTTGACTCCTTTGACGCGACTAAAATCCCAGAGTTCGGATACAGTCGATATCCCAACGTGATCACAGCAATGGAGATGGAACGCCTGGCGAACTCGGCTGGTCCCACAATCGGACACTTGGTGCGCCCTTCGGATGGTAAATTCCCGCACAGCCTGGCAATCATCCAGTGCGTCGGGTCGCGCGATAAGCGCTTCAATGAGTACTGCTCGGGTTTCTGCTGCATGTATTCGATCAAGAATGCGCTGTATCTCAAGCAGGCTCATCCCGAGATGGATATCTGCATCTTCTATATGGATATCCGTACGCCGGCCAAAGGCTATGAGGAGTTCTACAACCGAGCTCGCCAGATGGGCATTCGCTTCATCCAGGGACGCCCCTCGCAGGTAACTGAGGACCCTGTTACCCATAACCTATTTGTCGAGGTCGAGGATCAGGCGCTGGGGCAGGTGATCGAGATGGAGGCCGAGATGGTCTGCCTGGCGGCTGCGGCCATCCCACGCGGCGATAGCGAACAGGTGGCCTCGATGTTGACCCTCTCGCGCAGCCCGAGCGGTTTTTATATGGAATACCACCCCAAGCTGCGTCCGGTAGATTCGCCGACCGATGGTATCTTTCTTGCCGGCGCTATTCAGGGACCCAAGGATATCCCCGCCAGCGTGGCGCAGGGTAGCGCGGCCGCTTCACGCGCGGCCAGGGTGCTCAGCAAGGATACCTGGGAGATCGAGCCGATTGTGGCGCGCGTTGATGCCGAACGCTGCATCAGTGCGCAGGGCAAAAAGTGCGGGATCTGCGCGCGTGCCTGCCCCTATGGCGCTATCACGGTCGAGCAAGGTTATGCTGCCGTTGTGACGCCGGCCAAGTGCCATGGCTGCGGCGGCTGCGTGGCCGAGTGTCCGCAGGATGCCATCCGACAGGACCACTTCACCGATGCGCAGGTAGTTGCTCAACTGGCTGTGCTTTTAAAGGACAGCCCGCAGGAGAAAATACTCGCATTTATGTGCCACTGGTGCAGCTACGGCGGCGCTGATAACGCCGGCACCAGTCATTTTGAGTACCCCGCTTCTTCACGTGGTGTCCGTGTGATGTGCTCTGCCCGGATGGACCAGGATTTCATCCTGGACGCATTTCGTCGCGGCGCGGGGATGGTGCTCGTTTCGGGCTGCCATCCGCAGGATTGCCACTATATCACCGGGCAGCAGGTGGCTGCTAGACGCTTTGAGCGCATTCCCCGTACCTTGGAACGCATGGGCATCAATCCCGAACGATTCCGCGTCGAATGGATTTCGGCTGCTGAGGGCGATAAATATGCCCGTGTAATTACAGAGATGGATGCCAAGTTGAAATCGATGGACAGGGGTCAGATTATCGCCGAGACGGCGCGCGCCCTGCCCGAGATCAATAACCGGCTCAAGCGCTGGCGCTCCGTACCGTATATGGCTGATTTACTGACAGAGCCCGAGCTGGAGGCTGTCAGATGATCCGACTTTCCCAGGCGGACCATACCTTCATCGAGCAGATAATGGCTGAGCCGGGCGGTGAAAACCTGCTCACCTGCTGGTCGTGTGGTACATGTGCGGCCACCTGCCTGGTACGCCGTTTTGATTCAAGCTTTAACCCGCGGCTGACGTTGCATCAGGCCGGACTGGGCCTTAGAGGGCTGGTACTGTCAAGCAGCGAAATCTGGCAGTGTTCCGCTTGCGATGCCTGTTATCCACGCTGCCCGCGGCAGATTCATATTTCCGAAGTGATGGGCGCCATTCGCAGCGTCGCCATCCGCGAGGGATTCCATTCGCCGGGACCAAGTGCGCTGGTGGATGAGCAGGTATGCTCCGGCTGCGCGGTGTGCACGCGCGTCTGCCCTTATGAAGCCATTGACCGTGTGGCCTTGGGTGAGCATATGGTGGCGCATGTGAATGCCGATAAATGTATGCACTGCGGCATATGCATGGCTTCCTGCCCCTCAGGGGCGATCACACTCGATACATTTTCGGATACCGAACTCGTCAGTAGAATGTTTGCCGACGGCTGGCTTGGACAACCAGGTTATCTGGATGGGGGCTCAACCATCCCCAGGATTTTGGTTTTTGTCTGCCAGTGGTCGGTACGCACTGATGCTGAGTTGCAGCGGGTGTACAATCTGGGCAGCCAGGTGCGGGTAGTCAACCTGCCTTGCTCAGGGCGGGTTGACCCCGCTATGATTTTAACTGCGCTCAACGACGGCGCTGACGGCGTTCTGTTGGCGGGCTGCCAAGAGGGCGAGTGCCACTATAAACGGGGCACGTTGCTGGGCCGATCCAAAGTCGGCCTGCTGCGCGCGCTGCTGGCTCAGGCGGGCATCGCCCAGGAACGCCTGGCGTTCGTTGAATTGGGAGCGTTCGACCGATACGTATTGAGCGGCCTGGTACAGAAAATGTTGCATAGCATCGAAAGCCTTGTCGCCGCCGCGGTGCTTGAGTAAATACATGCGTTTTCGGGGAGACGGATGGATAAAGTAAAATTGGCTGTCTACTGGGCAGGCGCTTGCGGCGGCTGCGATATCGCCATTGTCGAATTAGGAGAGCATTTGCTCGAGCTGGCTCAGGTTGCAGATATCGTCTTTTGGCCGTGCGCGATGGATTTCAAGTTGGCCGATGTTGAGGCGATGTCCGATGGCTACATCGATATCACCCTGTTTAACGGTTCGATTCGTACAGATGAGGATCTGCACGTTGCCAAGCTCTTGCGCTCCAGGAGCAGGGCACTGATTGCTTTCGGCTCATGCGCTACTGAAGGGTGCGTCCCTGGCTTGAGCAACGTTCGAGGCTCGGATTATGCCTTGGAACGCGCTTATCTAGAGGCTCCGGGCACCGAAAATACCCAGGGCATGCTGCCCGGGCGGGCAAGCAACCTGCCGGATAGCCTCCATCTGCCTGGGTTGCGTCCGCAAGTGCGTGCGCTGCAGGATGTTGTTACGGTGGATGCCTTTGTGCGGGGCTGTCCGCCCAATTACGAACAGGTCTGGAAGGCAATTAACCAGTTGCTGACGGAAGGATTGCCGCGCTCTGGCGAACGCTTATTGGGAGTGGACCCGCGCTCGCTGTGCGACCAGTGTCCGCGTGTGCGCATCGGCAAAATCAGGGTGCCGCGTTTCAAACGTATCCATGAGGCCATCCCTGATTCTGAACAGTGTTTCCTTGAGCAGGGCTTCATCTGTGCCGGCCCTGCGACCCATGCCGGCTGCAGTGCGGCATGTATTAAAGCCAATATGCCTTGCCGCGGTTGCTACGGCCCGCCCGAAGGGGTGCGTGACCAGGGTTCCGCTATACTGGATGCTGTGGTGGCTGGTTTTGCCGGCCAGAATGATGCGGCTATCCAGGAAGCGCTTGCTTCGATTGTTGACCCTATCGGCACATTTTACCGTTACAGCTATGCCGTTTCGCTCCTCAACCAACTGGCAGAGCACAGGAATGCGCAGCCGGAAGCGGTAGCAGTGCACGCGGAGCCCAAGCGATGAGGCAGATTACCATCGATCCGATTACGCGCCTTGAGGGCCACGGCAAGATAACTATCACCTTGAATGACCAGGGTGACGTAGGCAACGCCTGGTTCCAGGTGCCCGAATTCCGTGGTTTTGAAGCTTTCTGCGAGGGGCGGCCGGTCGAGGAAATGCCGCGCATTACCCAGCGTATCTGCGGCGTCTGCCCGACGGCGCACCATATGGCCTCTGTCAAGGCGGCCGATGCCGTAATGGGCGTTCAGCCGACTCCAGCAGCCCGCAAAATCCGCGAGTTGGTGCATGATGCCTTCATCGCCGGCGACCACGCTACGCACTTTTACATTCTTTCTGGCCCGGATTTCTTTGTAGGCCCAGATGCCGACCCTTCGCAGCGCAATATCATTGGCATCGTCAAGCAGGTTGGGCTCGAGCTGGGTCAGCGGATTATCCGCCACCTCAATGAATCGCACGAGGTGGTCGCGATGCTCGGAGGGCGGTTTGTGGATCCGGTGCTTGGCCTCCCCGGCGGCGTCGCAAAGGCGGTGACGCCCGAAATGCAAACTCGCCTGGCCGAGATAGGGCGCGATATGATTGAGTTTGCCCATCTTTCTCTTGATCTTTGGCGAAAACAGGTGCTAGGCAATGCCCGCTTTGCCGATATGGTAGCCAGCGATGCTTACTTGCACCGCACCTACAGCATGGGGCTGGTGGATGCCCAAAAACGCTTGAACTTTTATGACGGCCAGGTGCGGGTAGTGGACCAGCGGGGAGACGAGTTGCTCTATTATCCGCCTCAGGATTACACGCAGCATATCACCGAACGTGTCGAACCTTGGACTTATGCCAAGTTCCCTTACCTCACGCAAATCGGTTGGAAAGGCCTCGTTGATGGGCCCGATAGCGGAGTCTACCGCGCCACACCCCTCGGTCGCTTGAACGCGTCGCTGGGGATGGCTACTCCTCTCGCTCAGCAAGCCTATGAGGAATTTTATGCGTACCTGGGCGGTAAGCCGGTGCATGCAACCCTGGCGACTCATTGGGCCCGCCTGGTCGAACTGCTGTACGCGGCTGAACGTGTTACAGATTTAGCGCAGGATGAAGGCTTAACTGACCCCAATATTCGCAATATCCCAACAGGTATTGTAGGTGAGGGAGTCGGCACGGTTGAGGCGCCGCGCGGTACTTTGACCCATCATTACATCACGGATCAAAACGGCATTATCCGAAAGGTAAACCTGATTGTCGGTACGACCAACAATCATGCTGCCATCTGCATGTCCGTCAAGAAAACCGCCCAGGCGCTGATTGGCGGGGGACGCGAGATTACCCCTGGCCTGCTGAATCAAGTCGAGATGGCTTTTCGGGCTTACGACCCGTGCTTTGCTTGTGCTACCCATGCCTTGCCCGGCGAGATGGACATGGAAGTGACCGTACTGGATGCGGCTGGCCAAGTAGTTGCCAGACTGAGCCGCCAGGAATGAGGATAAAGCAGTGACAACTCGCGGAACCACCTTGAAACACCAGTTACCTGAACGCCAAGTGCTGCTGCGCCCGATGGTGACCCGCCGCTACGAGCTTAGCGTGAACCATGATATATGCTGCGGTTGCAGCATTTGCGCCACGGTCTGCCCGCGCGAGGCAATTAAGCTAAGCCCAGTAAATCTGGAAGGCGGCCGGATTGCAATCAAGCCGCGAGTCGATATCAATGAGCACACCTGCAGTTTCTGTGGTGAGTGCGTCGCCCTGTGCCCGGCCCATGCCCTGGAGATGACCGTCAATGGCAAGCCGGAGATTCCTGTCGTCAATGGCAATGCGTTCCCCTATCTGGTGCGTAAAAACATCGTCAATTTAGCCGCCTGCCTAGAGAGCGACGATACCTCCTATGCGGAGGAGTGCCCGGTCGGTGCCATCAAGGTCACGTTCACTGAGGATAGGGGAGTGCGCCGAGTAGCTGACGTAAGGGTGGATAAATCCACTTGCATTAACTGCACACGCTGCATGGAAAATGGACCGCACGGTGCTTTTACCGTCATCAAGCCCTATCAGGGGCGCATTTGGCTGAATACCAACTTCTGCCCGAGCGGCTGCCAGGCATGCGCTGATATCTGCCCCTCTCACGCGCTGACCTACGACGGCCAGAAGGTGGCGGTCGACCGACGCTTTTGCTTATTCTGCAGTGCCTGTGAGAACGTCTGTCCGTCCCCTGGCGCAGTCAAGGTGGCGCGTACAGGATTTGTCCATACTCCCATTACTTCGGCAGCATGGATGTATGCTGTTGACAAACTCATCTCTTTCAAAGAGGTGGCGCGCGAGTACGACGTGAAAAGCCAGGCCAAGCGGCGCAAGCTGATGTTGGCGGAATTAGGTCAGGGCGAACCAGCGCCGACGGGAGAGAAATAGGTTGATCACCGGCGATACCTTGCTGATGGCGCTGCCGATGGCATCGGCACATAACTGGCGTTCGCTGAACATTCAGCATATCACCAGCGATTCGCGTGAGGTAATGCCGGGCGACTTGTTTGTGGCCATCCCGGGCGTAGCCGTAGACGGTCACCGATTTATCGCCGACGCCTTACGAGCTGGGGCGTCTGCCTGCGTGGTCGAACGTCTGGTGCCAGAGCTGGGCGGTACCCCAACCCTGGTCGTATCCAACGCGCGCGAGGCTTATGGCTGCCTTCAGGCGGCATATTACGGCAACCCCTCGCGTGAAGTAACTTTGATTGGCGTTACCGGCACGGACGGCAAAACTACCACCACGCGCCTGTTGAGCGCCATCTTGCGCGCAGCCGGCAAGGCTGTGGGCAGTATCAATACTGTCAGCGCCGAGATCGGTGGCATCGAGTCGCCGCTCTCTTTCCATACCACCACGCCGGATGCAGCAGAGGTCCAGGCATACCTGCGCCAAATCCGCGATGCAGGCGCGGATTATGTGGTTTTGGAGACGACCTCGCACGGCCTGGCGCAATATCGCGTGGCTGGCTGCGATTATGACGTTGCAGTGGTGACCAATATTACCCATGAGCACCTCGATTTTCACGGCAGTTTTGAGGCTTATCGCGATGCCAAAGCGATGCTCTTTCATGCCCTGAAGCGTAGCGTGCGCAAGCCCGGTGTGCCCAAAATAGCCGTGTTGAATGCCGACGACGCCTCATACGCGTATCTGGCGGCCATCCCAGCCGATAGTCAAGTGGTTTATGGCGTCAAAGAGCCAGCTACGGTTACTGCGCGCGATATCATCGTCTCCGTGCAGGGGTTACAGTTCATGCTGGTCTGGCCAGGAGGCGAGCAAATGGTGCGTTCACCGCTGCTGGGCCGCTATAATATCCATAATCTGCTGGCGGCAGCGGCGGCGGCGCTTGCGCTCGGCGTGTCGGGGGAGGCAATTGCACGAGGTATCGCCTCGGTGTGCGGCGTAGTGGGCAGGATGGAACGCATAGACCAGGGGCAGCCGTTCACGGCCATCATCGATTTCGCCCACACGCCTAATGCCCTCGAACATGCGTTGCGCACAGTACGCGAGTTTTCATCTGGGCAGGTAATCGTGGTGTTCGGCTGCGCCGGATTGCGCGATCGCGCCAAACGCGCCTGGATGGGCGAGATTGCCGGGCGTCTCGCGGATAAGGTCGTCATTACCGCCGAGGACCCCCGCACTGAAGCGTTGGATGATATCATCGCTGAGATTGCCGCAGGCTGCGCGAAAGTGGGACGGGTGGAGGATCGTGATTACTTCAGGGTGCCCGATCGCACACAGGCTATTGCCCGGGCTTTGGAGATAGCGCGCCCTGGCGACCTGGTGATTAGCACAGGCAAGGGACACGAGCGGTCGATGTGTTTCGGCGTCACCGAATACCCGTGGAGCGAACATGACGCAGTGCGCGCTGGCTTACATGCGCTCGGTTATAGCTAGAGCGTCTTGCCGCGCACGTATAGTTTACCCATACCGAGTTTAACTTCCTCGATATAAATATTGTCGAATTCGATTGGGATGCCGTTTTCCCCCGAGTACTTGTCAATTGCCTCCTGGATTAAACTCTTTGCGGAAAGCCGCGTCCATCCGCTCAGTGTATCATCCAGCGTTACCTGGATAATCTTCAGATAGAGCTGGCCGTCGACCACATTGGGCAGGGCGGTGGCCGTCACCCCGAATGTAATCTTCAGTTCACTTGCATTCACCTGTAGTTGGGCGAGTATCGCCTCGGGAGTAATCTGCACGTGAATGTCGCTGACATAGTCTCCCACTTCAGCGATTTGCTCCTGCAACAGTTTCTCAACCTCGGCTGCGCTCATTTCGCCTTCGAACGCCGTGTCCGCCTCCTTGGGGATGACCAAAGGTGTTACAACCACAGTCGGCGCTACAGTCGCGGATATGGCGGTTGCGGGCACCGCGGTGCTCTCCTTATGACCAAACATACCAGCTATCCTGTCAGAACAGGAACAGGCCGTCGATGAGAGCAGAAAGAGCGCGCATATAGCTGCAAGCAGCCAACTACGGTGCCTCACGAAACCCTCTCCTAATCCATTACCTTATTTAAGGGGACATACTCAAGCTTGAAAGTATCGGCTACCGCTTGATAGGTGACATGGCCGGCATGCGTGTTTACGCCGGCGCGCAGTGCGGAATCGCGTTTGACGGCCTCGCTAAAACCGAGGTCAGCCAGTTTGGATACATACGGTAAGGTTACATTAGCAAGCGCAAAGGTGGAGGTGCGCGGTACGGCGCCCGGCATATTGGGTACCGCATAGTGCACTACGCCGTGCGTTTTATAGGTGGGCACTGAGTGGGATGTCGGGTGAATGGTCGCTATGCATCCGCCCTGGTCGACCGCTACGTCCACGACTACAGAACCTGGAGCCATCGACGCAATCATCTCTTCTTCTACCAGCACGGGGGCTTTGGCGCCTGTTACCAGCACGGCGCCAATTAAAACCTCGGCGCGCTTCACCGCTTCGGTAATATTATGTATGTTGGAGGCAACCGTTGATAGATTGCCATGCATTGTTTGCTCCAGCGCACGCAGGCGGTCAATATTCAAATCGATTACCGTCACCCGCGCGCCGATGCCCAACGCAATGTAGGCCGCGTTGGCGCCTACTGTACCGCCTCCCAGGATAACCACATTGGCTGGCAGAACCCCCGGGACGCCGCTCAGCAGCACGCCTCTGCCCCCCTGTCCGTATTCGAGAAAGTGGGCGCCTATTTGTACCGCCATACGACCGGCGATTTCACTCATTGGCGTAAGCAGCGGCAGGGAGCCGTTAGCGAGCTGCACGGTCTCATACCCAATGGCAGTAACCTGCTTGTTCACCAGCGCCAGGGTAAGTTCCTGCTCCGCGGCGAGGTGCAAATATGTGAATAGCACTTGGCCGCTGTGCAGCAGCGCGCATTCCTGAGGCTGAGGTTCTTTGACCTTCAGGATCATCTCGGCCTGCTCAAATACTTGCGCAGCGCTGGGGAGGATTATCGCACCGCTTTGCGCGAATTGCTCATCCGTAATGCCGCTGCCGATTCCCGCTCCCGTCTCAACCAATACCTTGTGCCCCGCGCGCACGAGCGATACAACGCCGCCCGGGATGACGGCCACCCTGGCCTCGTGGTCCTTTATTTCTTTAGGTACACCGATAATCATGAACTGGCCCCCTTTGGCATAAAGCGTGCATGCGCCATATCTACCGCGACATCATCACCGATATTAAAAGAACCGATTGATCCTGAAACATATGTATTCTGGCCAATCAATGCGTTACTTAGAATAAGGCACTCCAGATGGGCGCCTGTATCCACAATCGAGTCGCTCATCACGACGTTGCGGATAGTTGCGTTGGCGCCCACCGTAACATACGGGCCAATCACACTGCGCTCGATGTGGGCCGACTTGGCGATATAGACAGGCGGCACGATGAGGGAATCATGGAGCGGCGCGTTCTGGGCATGCCCATTTTCGAGTAGATAGCGGTTGGTATGCAGCAGAGTCTCTGGTGTGCCGCAATCCTCCCATACGCCGACTGCGCGGGTGGTAAAGTGCGCTCCGCGGTCGATCATCGCTTGCAGCGCATCAGCCAGGTAAAACTCACCTCTGGTTTGCTTATTGTTAATGATCAGGTGCTCGATGGCGTCAACGAGCTCCCTGCCTTCGCGCACATAATAGAGCCCCACCATCACATTGTGGTGCTCGCAGGTCTCTGGCTTTTCGATTAAGCGTGTAACCCACTCACCTTCCTGGACTACCACTCCAAACCGGCGCGGGTCTTCTACCTCTTTTACATAAAGCACGCCATCCGCGGCTGTCTCCACTAATCCCTGCAGGTCGGCTTCAAAAAGGGTATCGACAAAGACGATAATGCATGGTCCCTGCAGGTATTCGCGCGCCAGGTAAATGGCATGGGCTTGTCCTTTGAGCTCGCGTTGTTCCACATAGCGGGCGTTGAGCTGATAGTTGGCGCCGACATATTCGGTAATCTGCTCGCCCAGCCAACCCGTAACAAATATGACCTCCTCGGGCGCAAAAGGGACGAATTTATCCAGCACGTGTCCCAGGACTGGTTTACCGGCCACATTAAGGAGTGGTTTGGGTTTCGACCAGGTTTGCGGGCGCATCCGTTTACCCAGGCCGGCTAGCGGGATAATGACTTTCATAGTCTGTTCCTTCTTTTTATTACTCAGCTCATTCCAGCGCACAAAGGCGTGCTAGAGCGCCGGTTTCTGCAAGTGCCAAGCCGTTGCCTGCTCATATGCATGAGCTACATGCAAGATAGTCACTTCATCAAAGGCATTGCCTAAAATCTGCAGCCCCACCGGCAAACCATTGACGAATCCGCAGGGAATCGAGATCCCACAGTTCCCGGAAAGGTTCAATGAGAGTGTACAGATGTCCTCCATATACATCGCCAACGGGTCGTTCACCTTCTCGCCGATGCGGAAAGCGGGTGTAGGTGTAGTAGGCGTGATCAACGCCTGGCACTCCTGGAAGGCGCGGTCATAATCCTGTTTGATAAGAGTGCGCGCTTTTTGAGCTTTCAAATAGTAGGCATCGTAATAGCCGGCTGAAAGCGCATAGGTGCCCAGCATAATACGCCGCTTGACTTCAGCCCCAAAACCTTCTTCGCGGGTGCGCCGGTAAGCTTCCCAAATCTCGCGTGCTTGCTCATCAGTTGCGCCATAGCGGATGCCGTCATAGCGCGCGAGGTTGGCGGAGGCCTCCGCCGTGCTGATTAAATAATAAACGGGCAGGCTGTAACGCGTATGCGGGAGGGAAACCTCGATAATGCAGGCGCCCAGTGAGCGCATCACATCCAGAGCTTGCCTGATTGATTGTTCGACCTCTGTTTGAATCCCTTCCCCAAAAAACTCGTGTGGCACTCCCAAAGTTATGCCTTTCAGGTCGGGCAGCAGGCTGGCTTGGTAATCGGGCACAGCTTTATCAGCCGAAGTCGAGTCCTCAGGGTCGTGGCCGGCAATTACCTGCAGCAGCAGCGCATTATCGCGCACATCCTTACCCAACGTGCCGACCTGGTCGAGTGAAGATGCATATGCAACCACGCCGTAACGCGATACACGTCCATAAGTCGGCTTGAGTCCAGCGATGCCGCACAGGGAAGCCGGCTGCCGAATGCTGCCGCCCGTATCGCTCCCCAGGGCGCCCAAACACTCATTGGCGCAAACTGCTGCGGCACTTCCGCCGCTCGAACCGCCCGGCACACGCTCTAAATCCCACGGATTATGGCTGGTGAAATAACCAGAGTTCTCTGTTGACGAGCCCATAGCGAATTCATCGGTATTGGTCTTACCAAGGATAACCGCCCCCGCCTGGCGCAGTTTGCGGATGACTGTGGCATCATAAGGTGGGACGAAGCCTTGCAGAATGCGCGAGCCGCACGTTGTCGGGATACCTTCTGTACAGATGATATCCTTGATGGCGAGGGGGATGCCCAATAGCGTGGCATCCGCGCCAGCGGCGCGGCGTCTATCGGCTTCTTCTGCAGATGACAGGGCTTGTTCTTGGGCGACACATAAATAGGCCTGGGTTTTGGGCTCTATCTGGGCGATGCGTTCTAACACGGCTTGCGTCAGCTTTACGGAGGAAAACTGCCGGCTGCGCAGGCCTTCCAGGGCCTCATGAATGGATAGCTCGTATAACTCCAAGGTTCCCTCTGGTGATTATAAACCTTTGGTCATTAGTCAAGGACAGCTTTAACTGCAATAAACTGCCCGATGGTTCGCGGCGCCTGAAGCACAGTTTCCACCGGAAGCGATGCGCCCGCCGAATCTTTACGCAGCACATTATGCTGGTCGATGGCCATAGCCGTTGGCGGGATGGCGCCGGTATCGAGCTGATCCAGCAGCTCGAAATACTCTAAAATAGCGGAGAGCTGCACCGTAAAACGGTCGGCTTCTTCTGCGGATAAACCTAGTTTGGCCAATTCGGCAATATGCAGCACTTGGTCGCGGTCGAGTTTCATTGTTCTCCTTGAGCGCATCGATTATAACATTGCCGTTCGATGCAGCAAAATGGCTCGTGCAATATCCGGTCAATTGCCGGCCTATGTGCGCCGGTATATAATCCGCTGTGGACGAATGGAGGAACGGTGGGCGTCTTTACAATCGATTGGGATCGCTACCGGTTGGTCGATCTTTCCTACGAGGTTATCCCGGGAGCCAGTCCAGAGCGTTATTTCGAGATCGAGCGCGGCTTATTGGCCGATGATGCTTTTATGCACCATGTGCGCACGCATACCCATGTCGGCACGCATGTCGAGGTTGCCGCTCATTTCTACGAAGGCGGGCGCGACATCACGGCCTATGCGCTGGAGCGATTTATGGGGCGCGGCCTGCTGCTGGATATCAGCGACGCCTCACGAACTCCGCTCATCACGGCGGAGGTGATGGAAGCTCAACTTGGTGGCTTGATCGGCCGCGGCGATAGCATCATCTGCCGTAATTCGGATCACCTCAGCCTGGCTGGCGAGCGCCCTAACCCGAGTTTGATGCCGGGAGCAGCACGCTGGATTGCAAATCACCAGGCTAAAATGATCGGCATCGATACCCATTTCGGCCTGGGGAACGATGTGGCCAGCGGACGCGCACTGCACGATATCCTGCTGTCTGCCGATGTGACGCTCGTGGAGTTCCTCGCTAACCTCGAGCAACTCACTCGCCCTGAGTTCTACTTTATGGCTTTACCTTATCTGTGCCGCACAATCGACTCGGGTTGGGCTCGCGCGGTGGCCATCGAGGAAAAATAACAATGCGCGTACATCTTCTCAACTATTATCCTATGGAACGGAGCAGCCAATGAGGGTTTGCCTTATTTATCCTGGTATCGTTGGCAAGGGATTCGACAGCATCGGCCAGGGGATGGATTCCGGCTGGATTAGCCACGGCCTGGCTATCCTGGCGGCATGTGCTCGTCAGGCCGGCCATGAGGTTAGCCTGATTGACCTGCGCGCGATGAAAGGCTGGGAGCATTTCCAGCGCGACCTGGCCGACCGCCACCCAGAAGTCGTCGCCCTCACCATTATGAGCGCCGACTATAACCCGGCCATGCACTGCCTGGAGATAACCCGGGCGTTCGATCCTAAAATCATCACGATGGTCGGCGGCGCGCACGCGACTATTATGCCCCAGGAGCTGGAAAGTAATCCTAATATCGACCATATCTTTCTTGGTGAAGCCGAAAACACTTTTCCGGATGCGCTCAATAAACTCGCGCGCGGCGAAGCGGTGCCGCGCATCGTCCCTGGAGACCACCCCGACCTGAACAGCATCCCTTACGCCGACCACGCCCTTTTTATCGATGAATGGCGCGCCCAGGGGTATGCTGTTACCTCGCCGGAGGCGCCCTTTGCCGAGGAGC
Source organism: Chloroflexota bacterium (assembly GCA_021372475.1). Taxonomy (GTDB): domain Bacteria; phylum Chloroflexota; class Anaerolineae; order UBA1429; family UBA1429; genus JAJFUJ01. The sequence goes on from JAJFUJ010000149.1 coordinate 23,435, forward strand.
TGCCCCCCCCATTTGTGACGATTATCGCCGGCCGCGGCTGCATGTATAACTGCAGCTACTGCCAGCCAGCCGAACGCCATATCTTTGGCCGCAAGGTGCGAATGCGCAGCGTGGGCAACGTGATGGGAGAACTCGAGGAGCTGCGCGACCGATTCCATTTTGCCAGCCTGATGTTCCACGACGACTGCCTGACCGAAGACCGTGAGTGGGTGATAGAGTTCTGCCGGGCTTACCGCGCGGCAGGCTTCACCCAACCCTTTTTCTGCCAGAGTCGCGCCGATATCATTGTCAAAAACGAGGATATGGTGGCCTTGATGGCTCAGGTCGGTTTAAAGGGCTACTTTATCGGTTTTGAATCCGGCAGCGACCGTGTGCTGCGCTTTATCCGCAAGGGCACCAAGCGTGCGCAAAATCTCAAGGCTGCCGAAATCTGTCGTAAATATGGCATTGCCATCTGGGCGAATTATATGCTGGGCTTGCCTACCGAGACCAAGGATGAGGTGTTGGAAACAATCAGCATGCTCAAGAAAATCGATCCGGATTATTACAGCCCAGCCTTTTATACGCCGCACCCCGGCAGCGATTTGTACGATTATTGTATCGCCAATGACCTATCCTTGATCAAAGATCATGATAGTTACCGCCGCAATCCGGATGAGGCCAAAATCAGAGGCGTGGACTATGAATGGCTTGCCTGGGCGTTGGCAGAATCGCAGAAACGTACCCCTCTGAACCGTCTGCAGCGCGGTGTGCGTAAAACCTGGAAGCGCTACGCTCAGCCCAAAAAGATTGCCCGCAAGTTGCGCCAGCTATTTGGCGCACAGCAGTAGGAGTTTTACCTATGCGCAATTTCCTTATCACCGGCGGAGCTGGATTCATCGGCTCGAACTATGTCACCTTTCTGCTCGAACATTATCCCGATTGTCGGGTGGTGGTGTACGACAAGCTGACCTATGCCGGCAACCTCAACAATCTGCTGGCGCATAAAAATGATACGCGTTATGCCTTTGTCAAAGGCGATATCTGCGACTCGGCGGCCGTGCGCGAGACGCTCGTGGCGCATCAAATCGATACGATCGTCAACTTTGCTGCAGAGACGCACGTCGATCGCTCCTTATCGGATGCGGGCAGTTTTGTCAATACCGATGTATACGGCACGTTCGTGCTTCTGGAGGCAGCCCGCGAGCTCAAGCTGGAACGCTACCACCAAATCAGCACGGATGAAGTCTATGGTGAAATCCTGACCGGCTCATCGAACGAGGAATATCCTATCCAGACGCGCAGCCCTTACTCGGCGAGCAAGGCCGGCGCCGACCTAATGGTGCTGGCGTATTTCACCAGTTTTGGCCTGCCCGTCACCATCACGCGCGGCTCGAACAATATTGGTCCATACCAATATCCTGAAAAGGTCGTGCCGCTTTTTATTACCAACGCTATTGACGACAAACCGCTGCCGATTTACGGCGACGGCCTGCAGATGCGCGATTACCAATATGTTGGAGACCACTGTGAGGGTATTGATTTGGTGCTGCGCCAAGGCGAGTTAGGACAGGTTTATAACCTCGGCACTGGCAGCGAGACGCGCAACATCGATATGGCCAATCTGATTCTCGATTTACTCGGGAAACCGAAAACGCTGCTGCAATATATTACCGATCGCCCTGGCCATGACCGGCGTTATGCGTTGGATGTACGCAAAATTAACGCTCTGGGATGGCACTCCCGCCACGATTTTGCCGCGGCGCTGGAGGCAACCGTGCGCTGGTATCGCGAGAATGAGTGGTGGTGGCGCGAAATAAAATCCGGCGCCTATTACCAGGCTTATTATCATACGCACTACAGCGGGCGCGAGGTGGCCGCACCGAATCCGGCGCATTGAAGGGGTACAAGCTAATCCTGTTGGTTCCTGAGCGCCGGGCGGGCATAGACCAGCGCCATAATCAATGCGCATCCCATACCGAGCAGGATGCCGTATGCAAGATGCCCGGCCTGCGCTAACTGGCCGATAGCTAACGGCAGCAGCCATTTACCGATTCCGCTGGCTGCGCTCACCAGAGCGGTCACGCTGCCCTCCAACCCGGGCGCGCGCCGGCTGGCCTCCGCAGTAACCGTAAGCAGCACACCCGACATCCCCAAGCCTGTCAGGCCGACGCCCAGCCAGGGCAAGAATTGGCCGGGTAAAACAACCAGCAGCGTCAAGCCTACCGCTGCTAAAATGCTGCCACTGACTACCAAACGGCTGGCGCCGATGCGCCCCACCAGTTTACTGGCGGCAGCGCGCCCGATAATCAGCATTACGCCGAACAATGAGATTGCCATACTAGCGGTTGCCTGCGGAACGGCGCGTAACCGCACCAGATACAAGACTACCCATGAGAGCATAATAATTTCGAGCCCGCCGTACATAGCTGATGCGGTCATGGCTTGCCACAACGATTTGGTGTGCAATACGCTTAGCAGGGAGGGGATAGGGCGCTGTGTGCGGGTTAGGCGCAAACTAAATACCGCTAATAGGACGGCCAGCGCCAGCACGGCTGCTGCAGCAAACTGCCAGCGCCACAGGATGCCTGCTGCTAGTGCGGCGCCCACCACCAGTGAACCAATAGTCACCCCTACACCAAAGAAGGAGTGCACGCGATTCAGGACGCCAGCCGATTTATGGCCAGAAAAGCATACCAGCAGCGGGTTGATTGAGCCATCAAAAAAGCCGGGGACTAAACCCAGCATTGCGGCTGCAACAAGCGTTACTCCAAATGATGGCGCCAGGGCAATGCCGATGAGCGCTAGGGTGCCGGCCACTGTCCCCAGACGCCAAAAAATCTGATAACCCAGCCTATCACCGAGGAAGCCTGCCAGCAGTACCCCAGCTAGGTACCCGAAACCAGGGCTGCCGGTCAACAGGCCGGTCTGAGCGCCGTCTAGTCGCAGATCGCTGACAATCGAAGGCAGCATGCTGCCGATAAGTATAGAACAAATGCCCGTCAAGCTGACGGATAAAGAGGCAGCAGCAAGCGGTAGATGCGGTTTCTCACTCAAGGCGATGGGCACCTTCGACTGCGGAGCAGACATATATATCGGGTTCTAGGCCGGTTGCCGATTGGTATCTGCTTTTCACTTGCTGCAAAAAAGCCTGAGTGTAACGCGATTCGACCAGGTTGATCGTGCAGCCGCCAAAGCCGGCGCCGGTCATACGCGCGCCCAACACACCAGGCTGGCGCCAGGCGCTCTCGACCATGATGTCGAGTTCACGACAGCTTACCTGGTAATCATCGCGCAACGAGGCGTGGGAAGCGTTGAGGAGTTCGCCCAGCGTTTTTAGATCACCGCGGTTCATGGCCTCAACGGCAGCGAGTACACGCTGGTTCTCGCTGACGATATGTCGGCAGCGCTTGCGTACGACTTCGGGCAGTTCGCCCTGGCGTGCCGCGAACATTTCGGGCGTTACGTCGCGCAGCGCCCGCACGCCAAGGATGGCGGCGCCCTGTTCGCATTCTGAACGACGCGTGTTGTACTCGGAATCCACCAGGCCGCGCCGCTTTTTGGTATCACAAATGACCAAGCTGACGCCTGCGGGCAAGGGCACAAGCTGATAGCTCAGGTCGCGGCAGTCGATCAACAGGGCGTGATTCTCCAGCCCGAGCGAGATAATATATTGGTCCATAATCCCGCAGTGCATCCCCACAAAGTCGTTCTCTGCTTTCTGGCAAATCAGCGCCCGACGCACGCCGTCTAGCTCTAGCTTGCCCAGCTCTTGGAAGGCGGCGCAAGTAGCCAACTCGATGGCCGCCGATGACGACAGCCCTGAGCCGATCGGCACATTGCTGGTAAGCGCCACATCCATGCCGGGCAGCTCAAAGCCCTCGGATTCTA
>JAJFUJ010000152.1 GCA_021372475.1 Chloroflexota bacterium
GGGCCAGGACCATATTGCTTTCTAACCGCCTGAACCCGCTCATTATCGTGCTTGCGAAAGGGTTCCTGCTTGATGCCGAATGGGATGACGGTGCATTTGGCGCGGAAGCGCGGCAGAATGGGGGAGCTTTCGAGGTATGCCTGGCTGGATACGATAATCCGCTCTGCCTTATCGAGTGCACGCAGCATAATGGGCTTGTATATCTTTAGCAGCCTGGCTTGCCGCACGACATCGCTGTGGTAAGTTATGACTGTATGGGCGCTCTTGCCCCAAAAGAGCTGAGCGGTTTCCCCAGGCGGATATGGAAAATGCAGATGCGTGATATCAGCGCATTCCTTGGATAAGCGTGTCAAGAGCTGCAGGCTGATGGGCGTAGAAGCAACGCTAAAGAGCCGACCTGTCTTGATGACTCTGACGCCGTTTAGGATTTGCTCGTTGCTGCGCTGCCCACGGTTCGTAACCAATACGGTGATCTGATGCCCTGCCGCTGCTTGCGCTTCTGCCAGTAACTTGATATGGTTTTCGATCCCGCCCATGACGGGATAATAGTCTTTATATACATGCAGGATGCGCATAGTTGCACTGCCTTATAGGAGAGCACATTACCTTTCGATATACACTCATGGTCTTGTCTGCCGTATTTTCCCAGGAGAATAACCCGGCGCGCTTCAGCCCTGCGCTGCCCAGTTCCTTTCTTAGTGCGTTCTCGGACAATAGGCGGGTCATCGCCGCGCCAATTTGCTTGCTGTCGCTTGCATCGAAATATAAAGCTGCGTTACCTGCAAGCTCCGTGAGTGCAGAGTTGCCGGCACATGCGACTGGAACCCCGCAAGCCATTGCCTCAAGCACCGGCAGCCCAAATCCTTCATATAGGGAAGGAAAAACAAATCCAAGCGCCCCACTATATACGGCTGTCAAATCGCTGCTGCGGCATTCGCCTAAGGAGATAATACTGGCCTGGATGCCATTAAGTTTAGCCAGTTCCTGGCTGGTTGGGTAGCGCGCATCCTCTGCGCCGGCAAACACCAGGGCATGCGTTGCGCGCAAGGTTTTAGGCAGAGCCGCCCAGGCCTCGATGAGCCTGCCGATATTTTTGTGTGGCTTGTTGCTTCCGCAGTACAAGAGATAAGGGCACACCAACCCCAAACGTTCGCGCATCGCAGACACCTGGGTATCGTCCAATGGATGAAACGAGCTCTCGACGCCATGGGGCACCACTGTGACTTTATCTGGTGCTATCCCTAGGAAGCGATGCAGATCTTGGGCAGCACACTGTGAACCGCTGATAATATGAGCAGAGCGCCCGGCAGCGGCGCGCATTAACAGCATAAAGGCGATACGAGCGGGCAGGCTGGGCATCGAACGCGGCACCAGCCATGGAGTTAGGTCATGCAGGGTTGACACAGCACGGCAGGGCAAATTGAGGGGCATCTGAAAGTGTGGAATATGGACTAGATCCAGTTGCAAACGAGCGAACGTTTTATGCATAAAAAACAGGTTTGCAGCGGAGGATGGCAGCGCTGCTATCGGCACAAGGCATACATTGGCCAGCCCGGATAGGGAGCCCAGATCGTAACGGCTGTTGGCTGCGTTTGACGATGCGAGGATATAAAACTCATCTTGCGTAAAGCGGGTCGCCAGGGCCAGAGCCAGTTGGTAAGTGTAGCGGCCAATGCCGGGGTAATGGTCTTGGATGAACCGCCCATCGATACCTATGCGCATCAGCGGACTCCGCCAGTCACGGTAAGGAGGGCATCCGCAAAACGATTGACGCCCTGCGTTATCTCATACCTGTTTTGAACGATCGACCTGCCCTGGCGCCCCAGTTCACGCGCCCAGGCTGGGTTAACTATCAAGCGCTGGCACGCCTCTGCCAAAGCCTGGATGTCCCCTGCCTGAACCAAAATGCCCGATTTCTGGTCCTGAACAATTTCGCCTGGCCCCGCTCGATTGTAGGCAATTACCGGCACCTCCGCAGCCATCGCCTCAATAATGACCCGCCCAAATGCTTCGGGCTCGGTCGAGCAGTGCACGAGAATATTGAGCGAACGCACGACGGCGGCGATGTCGTCGCGTTGGCCAGCGAAAATCAAGCTTTCTTGCAGCCCTGACTGTGCCGCCAACTGGCGCAATTCTTGTTCATATTGGTTGCCGAGCCCAAAAATGTCCCCACCAACCAGGACGAAACGAGCCTGAGGTAATACCTGGTGCACCACAGTCATCGCTCGGATGAAATCCGCATGCCCTTTCCATGGCCGCAGTGAACCAATCATCCCTATTACTGGCACGGTGATTCCGATTCCCCAGCTCGATCTGGGATTCGGCAGGCGGCTGATTTCTGCATCAAAAGCTGGCAAGTCGAGGCAATTGGGCAAGATGATTCTGGGCAGTTCTTTGGGTAGGGAGGTCGCTGCCGAGCTGGAGACGGCCACTGCCAACTTGGCATGCTCGGCCATCCAATGCACATATCTGCCGGGGGCATAAATATCGTGCACAAACCATACCAGGGGGATATGACCTGCGGCCAGCGCAGTATAATAAGATGCTCGCATCGTATTGCTTACGACAACCTCAGCGCGGCGGCTGGATAACAACTTGGCCAGCGCGTAGCTGCCGCGTAACAACGCTGCCGGTGCAAACAACGAGCGTCTGAGGCGCGGCAGCGGTACTGTGTGAACTTCCACGCCGATACGCTGGCCGGCCTCTGCCATCGGTCCTGGGTTACAAGCGAGGATAGGATAAACGCGTTCTTTATCCAGGTGCTGAAGCAGCAGTAGCAAAAAAATCTCGGCGCCGCCGAGTGCTGTGGCACTATCTACTATAATAACGCAAAGTGCAGTATTCCGCTGCATTCAGGCCTGCACCAGGTATATGCTGGTCAGATGAAGCGTCTGGATGATGCCCCAAGATGCGAACCAGGTCAGTGCTGACGGTATTAATCCAATACCGTTCACAACCCATGAAGGCCAGCCGCGCCGCGAACCGATAATCGCTATTCCTGCCGTCAAACTCGCAAACAGCCACCAACCTTCCAAAGGATCCCAATTGAACGGCTGTCCCCAGGTGGCCAGCGCACCAACTGCCAGGATGATATTAGCCGCCACTACAAGAATAAAGGCATAGGTAGGGATATGAGGGTCCTCCGCATGTTCGGCAGCCTGTGCAGCCGCGCTTAACCATAGACAAAGGCTTTGCGCAAACACAACCTGGGCCAGGCGAAACCAAAAACTGCTTAAGGTGGGCAAGTTCGGATTGATGTCGCTAAGCCAGCTTCCTACTGAAAACAAGACCATCAGGCCAATTAACGTGTGGGGAACAGTACGGCTCTTGAATGTTAAATAAGCCGTGTACCAAACCAGCCCGATGCCAATACAGGCGCTTGAGCGGCTTAAGCTCCCATAAATACTCTCCGGCGCTAAAAGAAGCATAATCAAGCTGCCGAATCCTGCAGCGGCGCTAACCACGTAAAGCAATTTTAGCCTAGTGCCGGGACGATACCTAGTCCACAAGTGGCCAAGCACTGAGAGCACAGCGGCCGCACTTAAGCATATTGGAATAACCATATTACTGGGAGGCATCCACTGCCCCCCGTATCTGCATCTGAAGCTGCTGCAGCCATTCGCAGTTAGCATCCGTTTTCCTGAACCATATAAAACACACGGCATCATCCGCACGCTGATCCACAGCAAACCATACCTGGCATTGCGGGACACACGCGATACCGATAATACCAATCGCCAGCAGGAGTAATCCAACCGCTGCTAACCACCCCCAGATACTGCTCTGCAGCCGCAACGTGACATAATCAACCAGTGTGACTTTAAATATTATATCCTGAAAGGCAACTGCGCTGCTATCTTCGAGGATAGTCTGATAAAGCAGGTCGCTGGTGTCAGCCTGATATATCTGAAAGGCAGCCGCACGGCCGGTTGTTTGCAAAGATTCAGAAGGATCGTTGACTATCCGCAGCACGAGATTAACGTCCGGCAGGGTGACTATTTGCTCTTGTTCAGTCTGGCTAAAATAAAAACTAGCTGTTTGCAGACGCGTTCCATCGCCATTGTTCTGGACTATATCCACAGTTTGGCCGGTCGAATCTTTTATTGCCAACTGCAGCGCAGGACCTTGCCCAATCAGGAATAAAGTGTGATGAGCATAGTTAACTGGTTTACCTTGTTCCAGGGTGAGCTGCCGGTCAGAACCGGCAAGCCGCCAGGTACTGGTAACAGCGGATGTCCCTCCGGCCGGCATGGTAAGCTGGTCGAGCACCAAGCTGTGGCTGGCAGCGCTGGATATCTTGACGGTTTCACCTGGCGAAACACGGACAAGTTCATGGTTATTTGTATAAATTGTGCTCATGATAACTGTAAATAAAAGCAGCATACTACAAACTAAAGCTAACCAGAACCAACGCGTTTTACGCAAATTGCTGGCCGATCGATACTGTGTCTTGGACGGTGTGCTGATGGGCATTTGCTGCTGATGCAGGCTCATGCCTGCCTGATCGGCAGCACTGATAATGACCCTCCAAACATCGGCAGGCGCCGGGAACTCTATATCCAATTTACTAAGGTTGCCAGGATAACACCAGGCAGGGATAAAAGCAGCCAGGGTATGCAGTGCACATACTATGAACAACACCATGAAATAGAGCAGCACTAAGCGTGAATGCGCCAGGCGTGTGAACCCTGCAACGTGCCAGGCGCTTATGCTACCATACCAAGGTGAGGTGACGCTGTTGAGCCATAATTCGCTCTGAACGTTATCATTTACAGCCGCGGAGGGTACCTGTGGAACACAACCGACTACCAAACAGCCTAGAGCACCAATAACCAGTAAACAAACTAGGCTTTCTGACGAAGTAATAATTCGCCAGATCGCATCGCAAACACGGCGGAACGGCTCCACGCGCTTATCAGTCGTCATCTATGTCCCTACCGAATCACATAAGGATAGT
>JAJFUJ010000153.1 GCA_021372475.1 Chloroflexota bacterium
CTGTTCCGCGCGTCTCGCCTGCTGAGGAATTCGCGGCCTTGCAGCAAATTGCGCTGAGTGGTCAGCGTCATATCTCCAGCAGTGCAGCAATTGGCGCTAGCCTGCGTGCACCGGCAGGCAGTGTAGCGACCGGCATTACCCTGGGCATTGGTACAGAACCAGATACGGTCAAGGGGAGCGGCGCCGTGCCGGCAGAGGCAGCGGACGCTGCCCTGCCGATGTCCGTGCCCGCCAAATGGGCTGCTGCCATAGCGAGTGACCGAGGCGTTAATGCCCCCGATACAGGCAGTGAGGCATCATCGGCGGATAGGCTAAAGAATACACCGGTTGATGGGGAAGGTCGCCAGCTTGAACAGGTGACCTCGGCTGAGGAAACGGACAAACCAAAGGGTAGCCGCCTAAAGCCGAACTCCAGAGGCAAGATGAGGGCCGACGAGGATGCCAAACCTACGCCGACGACTGTAAAACTCGGGGATACCGCTCGCCAGGCCAAGCGCAATCAGCTCATCGCTGCGAGACATCAGCTAGAGCGTGAAGCAGGCGAACTCACCCAACATACAGCCTCGATGAGCGTTCACGCTCCTGCCGCTGGAGACTCCAGTGGCATGCCTATTACCACAGAGAGCTCCGTCCGGGCAAGCGCGGAGCATGAACAGCGCGAGGCAGCCTCCCGCGCACCGTCAGGCACGCGGGAGGCAGACCTGGATGCGTCCGAGCGCCAGATGCCCAACTTGACGGCAGCCCCCGCAACGCCGATTGGCGAACGAGACGGCGTCACCCAGCGCCTTCAGGAGATGTGGCAAAGCGTTATGCAGATGCTTCGAACTACTGCATCCGGCGCTACCTCACAGATTAATGAGACGATCAGCCGGGTAGGCGGTGCAGTAGCCCGCGCTGTTCCACAGATTACCGGTATAATCAGCGGGGCTATCGCGCATGTAACCACCCTTGTCACCAGCGCATTGGCTGCCACGATGTCAACGCTCACGGCAACGGTTTCGGCTGTCAACGCGCTGCTCGAGAGCGCCCGTGCAGCAGTTAGCAGGCTGGCGGAGCGCCTGACGGGAGCAGCAGGGGATGCGGTCGCCTGGCTGCGCAGCCAGGTGCAGGTTCTCAAGAGACAGGCAGCTAATAAGGTGCTGAGCCTGATTAGGCGTGTTCGGCAGCGCGCGATAACGTATCTCACCGCCCAAACGATGATGGCAAACGGCGCGATCACTATGCTCAACACCACTATCCGCTCTCTGATCGTTGGCAGGTTCGGACTGGAATTTATACGTATGCACAGGTCAAGGGAAGAGTTCAGGCGTAAGGTGAACGCAGCGCTCGAGGCGCAATCAAAACTCACCCCCGAAGTCCGCGCTTCCATCAGGCGGCAGATGTGCATGAGGGTTTTCCAGATAATGTTCACGCATGCCCAAACTACATCGGCTAAAATCCGCGGAGCGCTTATGCCGGGCACCGCAGCTATTCAGGCCGCTGCTATAGGCGCGCATCTCAGGCACACTGCGCTCGCTAAAAACATCCAGGCCAGCATTTCACCGGTGGCTAAAGCGGTGGATGAACTCGTCCCCGGCTCAGCCGCAGAGCTAGGCAGCGGATTCACACACTTTGGGGCCCTTTCCGTCAGCATGGTTACCCAGGCCAATATAGAGTGGGTGCTCACCGAAACGACCATGCGGGCCATGCAGATGACGTTGGTCGGTCAGGCTCATATGTTCTTAACGCCATAATCCTAACTGAAAGGCAGCCATGAATCCTCTGTATTACAAACCCGAGCATGCCTGGGCGGCCGATTTTATCCCGTTCTTCAAGGATGGCACCTACTATCTGTATTATCTGCTGGATTGGCGCGATAAAGACAAGTCCGGCGAAGGCACTCCCTGGTACCTGGTCACCACCAAAAACCTGGTGCACTTTACCGATCATGGCGAGATGCTGGCTCGCGGCAGCCGCGATGAGCAGGATCTCTATGTCTTTACAGGCTCGGCCGTGGAAGGCCTGGGCAAATACCATATCTTTTACACGGGACATAATCATTACCTGGCAGCGCAGGATAAGCCGATGCAGGGTATCATGCATGCCGTGTCGGATGATTTGCTGCACTGGAACAAGCTGCCCGAAGAAGTATTTTACGCCCCGGAGGAGCGCTTTGAGCGCAATGACTGGCG
>JAJFUJ010000160.1 GCA_021372475.1 Chloroflexota bacterium
ACCAGCGCCTCCGATACCCGGATGTATTTCTCCAATATGGGCGATTGGCTGGATGTGTCCGCTCCGGGCGACTATATCTACAGCTCATATTACACTGGGACGCTTTACAGCACGATGCGAGGCACCTCGATGGCCGCGCCGCACGTTGCCGGGTTGGCGGCGCTGGTACTAGCTCTGCGGCCGGGCTGGACCCCCGACCAGGTGCGCGAACACATCCAGGTGACCGCCGATGATGTCACGAGCTACGGCATCGGCTGGGATGACAAGACCGGCTGGGGGCGCGTCAACGCCCAGCGCGCCGTAGCGGCTCTGCTGAGCGAGGCATCAACTGCTGCTCCCGCGCGCGCATCGACGCCGGCATCCTCGCCCGAGGCTTCCGCAGCCCCCGCGGTGCCGGCCGACCCGGCCGAATATGCGCCCGGCGAGGTGCTTTACAAGCTGCGCGCCGGCGTGCAGCCCGCAGAGGTGCTTGCCACGGACGAGTTCGCGGTGGAGGGAGTCAGCACGAAACAGGCGGTAACTGCCGCCGACGTGTGGGTGCTGCACGTGCCGGCCGGGCAGGAGCGTCTGTGGCTGGAGCGGTTACGCGCCGATGCGCAGGTAGAGTTTGCCGAGTTAAACGGCATCATGCACATCGAGTAGGCGGGCGACGGGGCGCAAACTAATGCGGAGCGCTATACAGCGCCCTGTTTTTATATCATCATGCCCGTATCGCTGGGCGCCTTTGTGCGTCATAATAAACAGATGGCGGACGAAAAAATCCTACTGAACCGCGCGCGTCAACTCGATACAACCGCTTTGGCCGAGATCTATGATACCTGCAGCCCGCGGCTGTATCGTTATGCCTGGCGGCTGCTTGGCGATGAGGCCACCGCTGAGGATTGCGTGGCGGAGACCTTCAGACGGCTGCTGGCGGCGCTGGCTGACGGCCGCGGCCCGCGGGATTATATCCAGGCTTACCTCTACCGCACGGCGCACAACTGGATCACCGATTACTACCGGCGCCGGCCTGCGGCGCAGGACCCGCTGAGCGACAATTTGCCGGATACAGATCCGTCGCCGTCGGAATCCGCCGAAATGCGGCTGCAGCAGTCCCGGCTGCGGCGCGCCCTGCAGGAGCTGACCCCCGACCAGCGTCAGGTGCTGGTATTGAAATATCTGGAGGACAGCACGAACGAGGAAATCGCGCACAGTATTGGAAAGCCGCTGACGGCCGTCAAGGCGCTGCAGCACCGCGCGCTGGCTGCGCTGCGTAAATTGCTGCCGCCCGAGGAATGGATGAGATGAAACATCAGGATGACATAAAACCGATTGGGTTGTTGTTTAGCGTGCTGCGGCAGGCGCCGGAGCGCGACAGCGCACGCGCCGCCGCGGGTAAGGCGGCATTTGTGGGGCAGGCCGTATCCCTGCAGGCGGATAAACGTCATAAAGGGTGGAATGCCGTCGTACTTACCCGAAAGGAGCCTCACAAAATGTCCGCTATGGCTACTATCGCACTGGTTGTCGCTCTCGTATTTGGCGGCGCTGGAGTCACCGGCGTGGCTGCCCAGGGCGCTCTGCCCGACCAGCCGCTCTATCGTGTCAAGGTGCTGACCGAGGATATGCGTTACAATCTGGCGTCGGATACTGCCGCACGTTGGCAGTTGATGCTGGCTTTCTGCGACCAGCGCGCCTATGAAATCCGCACACTGGCGCAAAACGGCGCGGCGCCCGATGATGCCGTGCTGGCGCGTTATCAGCAGCAGGTGGAACGGGCACTGCAATTGACGCTGCAGCTCGCTGACGACCAGGCTGCCCCAGCGCTGGAGCAAA
>JAJFUJ010000094.1 GCA_021372475.1 Chloroflexota bacterium
GCGACAGCCGGGTGGTCGACCAGGCGGATGATGCGCCCGGCATAAACTGCCTTGGAGACGCTGTCGTGGGTCTCCAGCCAGAGCCGGATGCCGCTCTTGAGGGCGTGTTCGGTCACCTGACGCAAGTTATCAGCAACCACCGGCACGGCATCATCGATCGTCAGCCCCTCGGGCAAAGGGCCACAAAAGACGCGCAAGCCCGGGCAGGCCAGGTCCGCAGCCAGGTCGATGAGTGCCGGCGCCTGGGCGACGGCAGCCGCGTTGACGAACTGCAGGCTGGTCGCCAGGCAGCAGGCTTCCAGGCCAGTATCTGCCAGCTTGGAACGGAAGGCAGCGCGCTCCGCCGGAGAGGCAGTCGTCTCCACTCTGTGCTTGTGGTTGGCATCCGTACGGAACTCGATCCCCTGATAAGCGTGGCGCCTGGCCAGCGCGATGACTTCGTCGAAGGTGTATTCCGGGCAGGCAAAGGTCATAAAGCTGATTTTTAACATGATCTGCTCCCTAGATAGACTGGTAGCGGCGTTTTAGCACAACGCTGGGCAAAACTCAAGGCTGCGCAAGCTGCGCCGGGTTGCGCTGCGGGCCGGCGTGCAGCCAGAGGTTGATACAGGGGTCGAAACTGTCTGAGATGAGGTGGTGGTCTTCGCCGGGCTCGACGATGAGCACATCGCCGGGTGTCAATGGCACCTGCTCGCCGTCGATTTCCATCACCACTTTACCCTGCAGGATGACAAAAGCTTCATAATCGGCGTGGATATGCCGGTCGTCACCGTTAGCTCCTTCGGCGGTATGGGTGCGCAGGTTGGGCGGTTTGAACGAAAGCGCACCGGCGCAGAGATATGCACCGGGCAGATAGGGTGCTAAGAAGTGCCCTTCAGTCGTATCAGCTAATTGATTAAGCCTCAGTTTGCGCATGGATTCTCCTTTGCACAGCAGCATTTTTGCAGGCGATACCCTCCCCAGGCTTATCGGGCCAGCAGCGGCCGCAGCGGGTGTACTGTACCTGAGTATCGGCTCCCTGCGCCAGATGCAGAACGAGGGCTGGATCGGCGATGAATGGCCGGCACAGGCTGACGAGTTGCACCAGCCCGGATGCGAGCACAGCCTCCATCATCGGGCGGGTGCGGAACCCATTGACCAGGGCAAGCGGTTTATCCGGACCAACAGCCTTACGAACCGCTTGCGCTAATGGCAGGAAACATGGCTCCTCTTGTACGGTTTGTATAGGCGCACCCAAGGCATTGGATATCTCGAGACACTCGATGCCTGCCTCAAAGCAGGCGGCCGCCGTCTCGGCGCCCTCGGCCGATGTGAGCTCATCCTCGGGAGACCCCACTATACCCAGCTTCAACCAGAGGGGATAATCCGAGCCCGCCTGCCGGCGCACCTCGGCGATGACGGCCAACAGAAACGCCCGCCGACGCTGCGGATCGCCGCCCCAGGCATCGCTGCGCCGATTGGTCCTGGGCATCAGAAACTGGCTGATAAGGTAACCGTGGGCGCCGTGCAACTGCACGCCGTCGAAGCCGATCTCACGGGCGCGTCTCGCGGCTTGTCCGAAGGCATGGATGATTTCAGTGATTTCACTTTCAGACATCATGCGCGCCTGCGCCTGCGGATTAGTGTTGACACCGGAGGGCGAAAGAGGTACAGCAGTTACCGCCGGATCACAGCTGGCGCCGCCGTGGTTGAGTTGGGCAAACACGCGCGCGCCGGCTTGCTGGGCTGGACTAACGGTCGCCTGCCAGATAGGAATCAACGCATCATCCGCCAGGGAGTTCATCTCGGCGTGGCATCTGCCTGATAATGCTACGAACGCGTGGCCGGCCACAATCGTGCCGACTCCGCCCCGGGCTAAAGTCAGATACAGCCCCCTCAGTCGCGGCGTTGGAGCGCCGTTACGCGGATCAACCATGCGTTCGGCCGTCGCCGAGCGCATCAGGCGGTTGCGCAAGGTGAGAGAGCCTATCGTGATAGGGCTGAAGAGCAGCGAATCCGTTGCCATGCCCGTCATGGATTGGCTTACCTGCCTATATAGAATCAGTATATAATAGCTGTTGGTCCACGAATCACAAACCGACAGAGGCTGCAGACGCAGCCACCGGGGAACAAACTGGGCATAAAAGAAAAGGTCTGACATGCAACCAACCTCCGAGATCACCTATAGCCTGCCTCCAGCCTGGTCGTCAACCGATATTGCCCAGCTTGTGCGCTGTGGAGAGTATCTGGCGGCCGGTTTTTTAGAGGAGGAAGGCTCGCCGTTGATGCGCATGGCGCGCGGTTGGCGCCGGCAGCTTGAGCATGCAAAAATACCTTTTTGGCGCGGCGAAGCGCTCTATCCTGCCGACAAGTTCAGTTGGTTCCAGCAAAACAATGCTGTGGTGTTCGATTATTCATACTCGATGGTTTTGGATCGCAATCTGTTGATAGAGCGCGCCGAACAGACTGTACCGAACGCCAGGCTTTACGCCAGATTACTGCGCGACCTTGGCGATTATCCGGCTTCATGGAGTGTGCTTGATCGCGACTTGACGCTGGGTGGTAATAACTATACCCACTCCATTCTCAACTATGGGCGGGTGGTGCGCGAGGGATTAGACACCTACAGCATCAGAATTGCAGAGCACTTGCAGGAGATTAGCGCAGCCGGCGCGTCGCCGGCGGTAGCGCTTTACCAAGCGCTGCAGGATGTACTGGCCGGCATACGTGCGGCGCACCGCCGCGCGCTGGATGCCTTGCTGCAGGCCAAACCTGCGGATGCGCAGCAAAAAGCGATTTGGCAGCGCCTGGTGGATGCCCTGCAGCGGGTGCCCTGGCAGCCGGCACGCACTTTCTATGAGGCGCTGGTCGGCACCAACTTCATCTATTATCTGGACGGCTGCGATAACCTCGGGCGTTTTGATCAGGATCTCGGTGCGCTGTACGAGGCTGACCTAACAGCAGGACGTATCGATGAGGCTGAAGGCGAGGCGCTGGTGCGCCAGATGTGGGATAACTTTAATGCCAACACCGGCTGGAATGTAGCAATCGGCGGCTATGATGCGCAGGGCAAGAGCTCCGCCAATCGCCTGACGTTGGCCTGTCTGCGGGCTGCCCGCTGCCACCGGCGCCCGAACCTGGCGCTGCGCGTCACCCGTGATATGCCGGAAGAGGTGCTCGATGCCGCCTTGGATACCATCGCGAGCGGCTGTGGCACCCCGGCGCTCTACAACGACGAAAAATACCGCTCCGCTGTGGCACAGATAGACTTGGGCATTCGTCCGGAGGACTACCCCCACCTGGCTTTTGGCGGCTGCACTGAGCTGATGGTGCATGGCTGTTCCAACGTCGGCTCGCTCGATGCCGGGCTTAACCTGCCCCTGATCATGAGCGGGACGCTGCAGCGTTGTTTGCCGACCGCAGGTTCGTTCGCAGAGTTGTGGGATGCGTTTTGCGCCGACCTGGCGGCTAACGTTGCGCGCATGGCTGCGCAGGTGAGCCGCGCCCAGGAGCTGCATGCTCAATGGCAGCCGCAGCCGCTGCGCACGCTGCTCATCGACGACTGCATCGACCGCGGGCTGGAATTCAACGCCGGCGGAGCGCGTTACAACTGGAGCGTGGTCAATGTGGGCGGATTGGGCAATGTGGTCGATTCGCTGGCGGCTGTGCGCGAGCTGGTGTTCGCGCAGGGGTTCATCAGTGGTGCCGACTACTGGCGAGCGCTCGATGCAAACTATGCAGGTTATGATGCGCTGCGCCAGCGTATCAATCGCTGCCCTCGTTACGGCAATGACGACCCGCGCGCCGACGACATTGCTCGCGATCTGTGCGCCTTTCTATTTAGCGAGATACAGCGCTACACACCCTGGCGCGGCGGGCGCTTTTTGCCCGGCTGCCTATTGTTTGTCACCTATGCGCAGGCCGGCGAGGCCGTGATGGCCACACCCGATGGCAGACTGGCGGGCCAGGCCATCGCGGATTCAATCGGGGCGGTGGCCGGGCGCGACCGCAGCGGACCAACGGCGCTTATCCGTTCGGTAGCGAGTATCCCGCACGAGCTGGCGCCGGGTACGCTGGTGACCAATTTCCGCTTCGCTAAAAGCATGTTCGAGGGAGAGCAGCGCGCGCGGCTCAAGGAGCTAATCCGCAGCTATTTCGACCTGGGCGGGATGCAGATGCAGATTACCGTCGTCGATCAGGAGACGTTGCGGGCGGCGCTGGCAGAACCCGAAAAATACGCCGACCTCATCGTGCGGGTCGGCGGTTACTCAGAATACTGGGTTAACCTGAGCCAAAATCTGCGTCAGACGGTGCTGGAACGCACCGAATACGCCAACTAGATCAGCTCCACAGCCGGTCGTGGGAGATGTCGTTCTCCCAGTATTCGGTCGAAGCCCACAGGCCGGGGCCTTGCGGATCCATATGCCTGGCGATTACCTCATCATTGAGCGCCTCGATGCCCAGTCCCGGTTTCTCTGGGACGCGGATAAAGCCCTGCTGCACGAGCGGCTTGGCCGTGCCGCACACCAGGTCATCCCACCAGGGCACATCCACCGAGTGGTTCTCGAGCACGTAAAAGTTCTCGCAGGCAGCGGACGTGTGCACCGCGGCCAGGCAGGCAATGGGCGATTCGGCCATATGCATCGCCAGCGCCACGCCATACTCCTGGGCTAGGTCGGCTATCTTTTTCGTTTCCAACATACCGCCGGCAGTCAGGATATCCGGATGGATCACCGCTACCGCGCCGGCCTCCAATAACGGTCGGAAGCCCTCCTTGAGGTAGATATCTTCGCCGGTGCAGATGGGCACGGTCGTCGCGCGGGCAAGGCGCATATACTGCTCGGTATATTGCCAGGGAATAGCATCCTCCAGCCAGGCGAGGTGGTATTTTTCCACGCGCCGGGCCAGGGCAATCGCATCCTCAAGGGCGATGTGCCCGAGGTGGTCGACGGCCAGCGGCACCTCGTCGCCGATGACCGAGCGCACCTGGGCGACATACTCCTCCAGGCACTGTAAACCCTTTTCGGTGAGGTGCAGCCCGGTGAAGGGATGCTGGACATTATAGGCATCGTACTGGCGCCTGCGCGCTACGCGCCTGGCAGCCTCGTCAGGGGCCTCCTGAACTGCTTGCGCCAGCGCTGCCAGCTTATCCAGGTAACCGAGCGGGGCGCTGAGCGCGCCGGGGATGCTGGCTATCTGGTTGACGCCTAGGTCCATCTTGAGGAAGGTAAAGCCGCGCTCCATGCGCTTCTTGAGCGCCGTGCCCATTGCCAGGCCATCGGGCTTGCCGTCGGCATCGGTATCACAGTAAATGCGGATGCTGTCGCGGAACTTACCGCCTAAAAGCTGGTAGCAGGGAACGCCGTAGGCCTTGCCGGCCAGGTCCCACAAAGCCACCTCGATGCCGGAAACGCCACCGCCCTGGCGAGCGGGTCCACCGAACTGCTTGATGCGCCGGAAGATGCGGTCCACGGCGCAGGGATTCTCGCCGATAAGGTGGCGTCGCAGCATCGCCGCATACTGCGGACTGGCGGCATCGCGCACCTCGCCGTAACCCTCAACTCCCTGGTTGGTGATGATCTTGATCAACGGGCAGCGCATCGGCGCGCCGGTAACGTGGCTGATGCGGATATCGGTGATGCGCAACTCAGACGGAGCCGACCATGTGCGCACGTACTGGCTTGGGTCATAATTGGCAGTGAGCGGTTCGGTCATTTGGTTATCCTTCAGGCATTGATGGCTCGCAACATCGCAATGACGTTTTCAGGTGGAACGTCGGCCATTATATTGTGGATTTGTTGGAAAACAAAGCCGCCGCCCGGCGCCAGGATTTCCACCCGCCGGCGGACGTCGGCCGTCACCTCGGACGGTATACCATGCGGCAGCACATCGCGCGTATCGCAACCGCCGCCCCAGAACGTCAGGTCGCGGCCGAACTCGCGCTTGAGGCGGATGGGATCCATATCCTGGCAGGTGGTCTGCACCGGATTTACCGCATCCAGCCCGGCTTCGATCAACATCGGGATGAGCGGGTAGATGCCGCCGCAGCAGTGCAGCATCACCTTGACGTCAGCGAGCTGCTTGGCCGTCTGCCAGAGCAGACGGTGGCGCGGGAAAAAGAACTCGCGGTACATCATCGGCGAAAGCATCGGGCCGGTCTGCATGCCCAGGTCATCGCCGAAACTGATAATATCAATATACGGACCGACTGCCTCCAGGTAGGATTGCAGGTTCGCCAGGTGCATTTCAACCACTGCATCGAGAAAACGGTGGGCGCGCTGTGGTTCGGCGGCCAGCAGGTACAGGAAACCGTCATTGCGGAAAAGAAACTCGCCCATCTCGAGCAGGTTGCCGCCAAAAAGGCCGATAATAGCTCGGTCGGTGGAGCTGCGCAGGGCGCGGGCTCCTTCCCGCAGGACGGCTGGGGAGGAACGGGTGGGCGGCGTGCGCAGCGCCGACCAGATCACCTTTTCGAGCTGGGCAGGCAGGTCGCCGAAGGTATCGCCCTGGTAATCCAGCAGCGGGAAACAGGTCTGCTCGAAATAGAGGCAACCCGGCTTTTGGATACCGATGAGCGTGCCGTCGGCGTGGTAAATGCCCCAGCCGCCGTCAGGCATGCGGTGCGGCTCGATAAAGGCCGGGATTTTGCACGGCGTGCCGTCGGGCAGCGCCCAGGCGCGCCAGTCGGCGGGAAAGAGGTCGAAGCCACGGCCTAACTCGATGGTATCGATGCCGAAAGCATCCAATATCGGCGATTCTATAATCGCCAACTGCTGCACCATATCATAGACATAAATATCGCCCGAGGTAATGCCCATAGCCTGTTTGAGGCGGGCATAAGCGATGGCCATCATCCCCGAGGAACGGTGGCCGCCCAGGTCGACGGGCACCCGGTCAGGCTGGCGGTGGTTGAGCGCCTGCAGCACACGTTCGCGCGAGGTAGTCATATTACCCCCCTCTATGCAGCTCCGGTTGATAGAGCGCGACGCCGTAGAACTCGTAAGAGGCGGCTTTGTCGGGAACATCCACCACGTGCACGGTGAAACGCGCCGGCACGCCACATGCGGGCATATGGTCGGCAAAATAACCGGCATAAGCCCTGGCATACGCCTGGCGCAGCCGCTCGCACTCGGCGGCGTAACCGGTCGGGTCGAGTAGGGGATTGGGCGTTTTGGGCAGGCAGCCAAAGGCATGAATTTCGATAAAATCTACCTCCTGCAGGCTGGCACAGATGCCGGCCTGCTGCAGCCAGAGCTCCCAGCAGCGAAAGACCAGCGGGATCTCACGCTCAGGCTCCATCGTTACCAGTTCATCCAGCCCTAGCACGCCTTTGGCGGAATAACCGCCCGTCAACCCGGCAAAGTAGATTTTGAGCACCCCACCGCCCACGTCCTCCGTCACCAGGGATGAGAGTGCGGGGCGGTCGCCGGTGGAATAGTAGGTCAGACGACCGCGCTGCTTGATATTGAAAGCCATCCTTGTTCCTTTCTCTATGTCTCTATAGCACATCCAGGGCACGCACCTGTTGGGGCGCGAACGACACCGCTGCAACGGTGCTGCTGCCGCTCGTATCCAGCGGAAAACGCTCTCCGCTCATAATATCCGCCAGAACTGTGCCAGTGATGCCCGGCAGATGCAGCACGTCCGTCAAGGCATCGGGCGCGTCCGAGGTGGCGATCACCAACTGCCGGCTGCCCGCGCTGAGCACATCGACGCGCACCTGGCGCGTATGGGCGTGCGGGCGCTGCGACGAAGCCGGCGATTCAGCGAGTGCAGCTAACAGCTCCGCTGCGCCGGACAGCCCTTTGCCTGCTGCACCGCCCAGGTAGGTTCCCAGCAGCAGCACCTGCCCACTGCCGTAAGCCTTCCGTACGAGGCCGGGCCAGCCGTTGCTAAAAGTACCCAGCACTTCGCTCGTAGGGCACAGCTCTACTACCTGGTGGTAGGCGGCCGCGCGGTATTCCGTCCCTTGCCAACGCGCCACGAGCTGCGCTCCGGCGGCCTGCGCCTCGCCGGCGCCGATACGGTAGGCGTCGAATACCGCCGAGTTGGGTTGCAGTACCAATCCCTGTTCGCAGCCGAAAATATCAGCCCAGCCGGCGCCAGGCACCACCTGATTGTGCCAGCCGTTGGCCGGATTCATCCCGGCAAAGTAAGGTTCGGCAATTAATGTGCCGCCTGATTTTACATAATTCGCTAGTCCAGCAAGAGTATCCGCCTGCAGCCAGTAGGGCGCCGGGCAAAAGAGCACCGGCAGTTTATCGGGCGTTGGAATTGCGCTGCAGTGCACGAACTGGATGCGGTAGCCGGCCTGGTAGAGGGCATTGTAGATGCCCAGCACATCATTGGCGTAGTGATCGCAGTTGTGGGCGATACACCACTGGAATATCTCATTCTCCGCATCGAGCAGGATGCCCGCTTCGGGCGGGCGGTTGCGGGCGGCCAGCAGGAAATCCTGGCGGGAACGCAGGGCGCGGTTGACGGCCGCCACGCGCTCGAGCCAGGGCGTCGAGTTGCCGGCGCGGTCGGTCAGGCCCCAGTTGGGGGATTCGTTGCCCAGCAGCTCGGGCCGGTACTGCCAAAAGATAAAGCCTTTAATATCGTGCGCCAACTGCGGCAGGATGTAGCGGTCGGTGGCCAGATCGCTCAGGGGGCGGTTTTGGTAAAAGGTCGAGCCGCCCATGGCATGAATCTCGGCATTGATGACCGGGCGCCCCTGCGCCGCGGAGGCCAGCAGGTCGGCCGCGTTGGGGCTCGAACCGGCCGAGTTGCCGAACAGGTCGCAATCCGCGGCCATCGCAAAGTCGTCCGAGGCGCAGGTGACTAGGTTGAAAATCGGGAAGGGCACGGTGTGGGTCATCAGCGGGTGCACCTGGTCGTACTCACGGATGATGCGCACGCGGGTGCGGAATTCGTTGGTGATGGTATCGATGAAAAAGCGGCGCCAGTCGATCATATCCTTGAAGGTTTCGTAGGAGCGCGGCAGTTCGAGCTCCTCCCAGCGACGATAGTTGCGCGACCAGGCAGCATTGAGCTTATCCAGGGAATCGTCATAGCGCTGGCGCAACCAGGCCAGGAATGCAGTACGCGAGTGAGCGCAGTAGCAGACGATATTCTCCAGCCTGGGCTCGCGGGCGATGGCCTCGGTGAGCTCGGGCTCGTTCCAGGCGTCCCACACGGCCAGCGCTGGCGCGTTATGGCAGGCCTTGACGCAGGCCGCCAGGAAGTCGTACGAGTGCTGCATGGCTGCCTGGTGGTGGAAACATGGGCTGGGCGCACCGTTAATCGGCCGCGGACCGTTGGCCTGCGGCCCCAACACCTGGCCGCCGAGGGTTACCATGCGGCAATCAGGATATTTGATGTCGATCCAGGCTGGGACAACATCGGTGATGGTATTGATGACCACCTGAATGCCGGTCTGCTCGGCTATATCCAGCAGCTCCAGGATGTCATCGAAGTGGTATTCGCCTTCTGCGGGGGTGTTCCAGCGCCACTGCGCCCAGATCTTGATGGTGTTCAGGCCGTGAGCGGCAAGGCCCTCCAGGTCGCGTCGCCACTCGGAGCGCGCCGGCGTGGGGGCGCGGTAATATTGCGAGCCCATGATCAGCGGATGACGCAGCGTGTTCAGCATAAGATGCTCCTTATTCAAAATAGACGTCCTGCTCGGCCAGCGTAGCGCGCAGCAGGTTAGCATCAAGCTGCGAGGGCCGTACGCCTTCCCTGACGGATAAGGCAGCCGCGGCCCCGGCAGCCTGCCCGGTGACCATGCAGCAGCCCACGTTGCGGGTGGAGTGATGCACCACCGAGTCGGTCGAAAGCATACGCCCGGCCATTAACACGCCCTCGACATTTTGCGGCAACAGCGCGCGGTAGGGGATGCCGTAGGTGTGGCCATCAGTGACGGCGAACTCGGGCAGGTCGATAAAGCTAAAGCGCCCGATTTCATCCGGCGCACCGCCGCCCGTCAGGATGTACTCGCGCGGGATATCGTAGCGCGCGCGCGTCAGTCGCGTGCGGCGCACCCCCAGCAGCGGACCGGTGGCCGCCAGGTAAGCGTGCTCGAAGCCGGGCATACAGTCGTGGAAAATGGCCGCGATGCGGTGAATCTGGCGGTGCAGGTGCACCGAAGCGCGGGTCATATCGGCCACATCCACGCCGTTGGCGATGATGCCGGTGCAGTTCATATGCGTGAGTTCGCCCTCGCGCAGCGAGGTATTGATGATGCCGCCGATGCCGGCGCCGTATTTATCGATTTGCTCTTTCCAGGGGGTCAGGCGCGTGCTCAGACGCACCGTGCCTGGCTCGCTAGCTCCCAGCTTGACCGCGCGGGCATAGTGGTACACTAGGTCACGGCTGAGCACCTCGGCCGCAAAGGTCTCCACGTCCACGCCCACCATGCGCAGGTTCATGCCGATGCCGAACTGCTCGATGAACACGTATGGCGCGCCAGCGCGGGCGGCCACATCGGCATCGCCGGAGGTATCCACAACCGTTTTGGCGAGCACAGCCTCGCGGCCGGACTTGCTCTCGATGATAACCCCGCGGACGGTATCGCCCTGCTGGATGACATCCACCACGTTGGTGTAGAGCAGCACTTGGGCGCCGGCCTCCTGCACCATCTCCATAGACATCCATTTGTACATCTCGGGATCGACCGGCGTAAGCACGCTGATAAAGCGCGCGGCCTTTTCCAGCTCGATGTGGCCGAGGCAGCCGCCGGCAGCCACCAGGCGGTCGACCATCTCCTGCGGGATACCGCGGATAATCTGCTTCTTGTTCTCAGGCGGAACGTTGGGGGTGCCCTCGGCATCATGGTAGCAGTTAAAGAACGAGTGCAGGCCGGTGGGGCCGCCCGTCACCAGGCCACCCAGGAAACCGTAACGCTCGATGAGCAGCGTGCGCACGCCCAGGCGGGCAGCGGCGATGGCAGCGATCACCCCGGCTGAACCACCGCCGACAACGATAACGTCCACCTCATCGCGAATCGGGAGAGAGCGAGCACTCTCTGTGTAGGTTGCCATTCTGTGCTCCTTTACATAATCCTGGTGAGTGCCGCGGGCAGCTCCATCAGGGTATGAATAACCGGTACATCCTCGACCGAGGCGCTGCCGGCGCGATCGAGCCACACCCCGCGCCAGCCGGCCTTGGCTGCGGCGCGGGCATCGCCCTCCAGCAGGTCGCCGATATAGACGCATTCCTTTGGCTGCACACCGACCAGAGCCGCCGCATATGCGAAAATAGCGGCCTGCGGCTTGCATTCGCCGGCTTCCTCGGGCGTAACCACGAGGCTGAAATAGCACGCCACGCCTAATGCCTTAAGCTTGGCGCGCTGCTGCTGCGGTTCGCCGTTGGTGATGACCGCCAGCGGATAGGCGGAGAGGGCAGCCAGGCAGGGCAGCACATCCTCAAAGATGGTCCAATGACGTTCATACAACGCCAGGTACTCGGCAAAGATGCCCTCCGCCTGGTCATCCGTAAACGCCTGGCCCCAGTAATGGCGAATGCGTCCGCGGCGCTGCTCGCGGAAAGTCAGTTCGCCGCACGTCCAACGGGCATAGAAATCAGCAGAGACGCGGTGCCAGTCCTCGGCAAACGCAGCCGGATCCGCCCCCAGGACCGCCGGATACAGGCCCGCCAACTCGAGCGCCGCCTGGTGCTCCGCAGCGGCGCTAGCCAGCAGGGTATCGTCGATATCGAAAAAGATATGCAAACGTCAGGCTCCTCTCAGCTCGAGCGCGCAATAGACCTGAGAAGGCGGCAGCTCGATTTGCAGCGTGCCGTCGGGCAGCTCGTGCTGCGCCACAGCGCGGCCGCCCTGCCATTCGGCAGAGTAGGCCCGTACAGCGCGCGGTGAATCGGCAGGCAGGATGACCGCTGCATCTCTGCGCAGCGCCAGGTCGCCCGCGCTATCCACACGATGGTTGACGCAATGCAGCACGCGGTAACCCTCGTGCTGATAGCCTCGCACGGTGAGCTGTGCGCTGCTGTGCGGGGGAATATCCCATACCGGCGCAGCCAGGAACAGGCGTTTGTGTTCGCGGTAAAAGGCTGCCAGAGCAATACAGGCGCCCTGATAACCCATCTGAACGGCATTGTATCCTTCTCCGTTGATGGGCAAGGCGAAAAATGTGCCTTCCGCGGCGGTCTCGGCTGCCAGTTTGCTCACGTAGGTCCTGCGCAGCGCGGGCGGGATGGCATCCATATCGGAGCCGGCGTGCCCCCAATCCAGGAAAAAGACAACCGGCACCGACCCGGCGCGGCGCAGCGATTCGGCCTTGACCTGGCGGATGCGCTGAGCGCAGGAGAGCGACAGGTCGAACTTGTTTTCGGGATTGTGGTAGGATAGCCCGCCGTGCGCCATAGTATAATCGGCAAACGGCCGCGCGCAGCCGTTCATGTTCTCGTTGACGATAACCTGCCGGCCGTATTGGGCCGCATACTCCTTGAGAGCGATGAGCGCCTCGCCCCAGTAGCGCTCGATCATGTCGAACTGGAAGGTGCCGGCGTAGCGCTCGAACCAGGGATTGCCCCACATGGCGCCGATTGGATCCTCGCGCATAAAGCGATATACGTGTTCCATGGTGTTCTGCGCGCTGGCGGCGTCCTCGAGCAACCCCTTGGCCTCCAGATGGCGCAGGAAGTCAAAGTGCAGCATCGAGCCTTGATACAGCGTCAGATCCACGCCCAACTCGCTCTGCCACCTGGGATCGTCCGGCTGCCAGCCACGCAGGGCGTAGCGGCCGATAAGCCATTCGCGAAAGGCGTTCGTGGCGTATTGATCAAAGCCCAGGCCGCGCCAGGGGTAGTGGCATTCGATCTCGTCGATGTGGACGCCGTCCACGCCCATATCGAGTTGGGCGCGAGCCATATCCAGGAACCACTCGCGGGTAGCCGGATTGTGGATGGCGCCCTGACGGTAGACGGCGTTATCGGCGGGCGGGGTATATGCGCCGCGCGGATTGCAGGTAGTCAGGTCGGCATATTGTTCACTGCTCATCGCGCCGGCTGGCGGTAACACCGGCGAATACGAGATACCGCCCTCAAATCTGATGTCGGCTGCATGGGCGCATTCGACGACCCAACGCATCTGCCGGTAATCTTCGTTGGGCCAACCCCAATCCATAAAGCCACGGCAGACGTATTCGGGACGCACGGCCAGCAGCTCCTGCAGCTCCGTCTCTGTGCCCACCCGCAGGTAAAAGCCCCACGCAGTGATTTGATTCACGCCGGTCAGGTTCATGTGTTCTTTCCCTTCTTGAGCAGGCTGTTGTGCGCCGGTGTTATCGATATCGCGTTGAGCGCGACTAATCCTTGATGAGGTTATCGTTGATGTAATCCCAGACGAACTCCATCCCTAGGCCGGGCTTGGTCGGGAGAAGGACGTTGCCGTCGTTATCCAACGGGTCGCAGATGGCTTTGAGGTAGGGCGCCGGCTTGTCATAATCCAGATCGGGGCGCAGCAGGCCGCGCTCAAAATATTCACAGGTGGATTCAGGGGTGGCGCCCAGGATATGGCTGTTGCACCAGCCGCCGCCGTGCATCTCGCATTGGATGCCGTAAGCCTGGCAGAGCATGGCGTGCTTGTAGCTGCCGGTGATGCCGCCGTAGTTGATGTCGATGCGGCTCATATCTGAAGCGCCCTGCAGCACCCATTCGGCGCGGGTAAAGATGCCGCCCGGGGCGTGTTCGGGCGAGCACACGGCGATATCAAGTTCCCGGCACAGGCGGCGATAAGCTTCGACGCGCGTCTCGATCATCGGATGTTCAAGCCAGTAGTAACCGAGTTTCTCCAACTCGTGGCCGACCCAGATGGATTCCTCGAGGGTGTAAACGCCGAACGGATCGAGCATCAGCACCATATCCGGGCCGACGGCCTCGCGTACGGCGCGGCAGACCTCGATATCGGCCTTGGGGAAGCCGGGCAGTTGTGGAGCGTGCTCCCAGGTGTAGGGGTTGAAATAAATATAGGCGTGCACTTTGTAGGCTTTGTAGCCCTTTTTCTTCATTTCAACGGCGTGTTTAGCGTAATCCTCGGGCTTGCCCATATTAGGCCAGGTGCTAGCATAAGCCTTGATGCGCTCGCGGTAGCCGCCCAGGCACTTGTGCACTGGCAGACCGACCATGCGGCCGTACAAATCCCACAAGGCTGAGTCGATCATACCGGCCAATCCCTCGGAGAAGCCGGGATGCTGGCTCATCCACTGCCAGAGCTTTTCGCGGTCAAGCGGATTCTCGCCCACCAGGAGCGGCTTGACGACGTTATCCATGGTAGCCTGATCGCCGCCCAGGTTGTAGCCCTCCAAACCGTCATCGGTGATGATCTTGGTGAGCGATGCGACGGATGGGTGCTCCTTACCCCAGTAGTAATAGCCGTATTTGGTGGGGTAGTTGCGGCTGGTGGTGCGAAAACGAATGACCTGAATATCTGCGATCTTCATCATAGCCTCCTAGAAAAAGTAAATATCGCGCGCGTTTTCAAAAGTGGCTTCAAAGGTATAGTCGTCGATGCGAGTTGAGCGTGACGGATGATACGCATCTGCTGTGGATTTATCGGGGAAGCGCAGGCGCCCGCGGATGGGCAGCTCGAGCGCGTAAGGCACGCACCTGGCCGCATTCTGCAGCGCGTGCACAGCGCCTTCCTTAATCAACTCATGGGCTTTAGCTGGTGCTGTCAGCAGGCCAAATTCTTCGCCGTAGCTCTTTTTAACCTCGACTGCGGTGATATCTGAGCCCAAAAAGGCGTGCGCCTCGCGGCAGGCGGCCGAATCGCCCGACATCATGATCACCGGGATGCCGAAGCTGCCCATAATGATGGCGTCCTGAGCTAACTCGCCCGATTCGCGGCCGTTATACCAGTA
This sequence comes from Chloroflexota bacterium, assembly GCA_021372475.1. GTDB lineage: Bacteria > Chloroflexota > Anaerolineae > UBA1429 > UBA1429 > JAJFUJ01. The sequence continues at coordinate 14,838 of JAJFUJ010000094.1, forward strand.
GCGATTGCCGCCGCGCGAGCTCTGAGTGTGGCGCAGGATGGCATCTGGCGTGCCGGCCATGGCATGGTAGCCCAGCAGAATGCCCACATCGGCGCGCTCGTAGAGTTCCGCCCAGGCGAGCCATGGGCTGCGGCCGCGCCCGGTAAAGTAGCGCGCGCCGGGATGCATCAACTCGGGGATAAAGTTAAATCCGCCGCCGTGGCCATCCATCACGACGATATCGTCGGCGCCTGCGGCTAGCAAGCCTTCCACCAAGGCGTTGACGTCACCCATCAGCAGGCCGCGCGCTGATTGGTACATCGCGCTGGCAAAATCGCGGCACTGCTCCCAACAGACGATGCCGCTGATGCCTTCCAGGTCAGTATCTACAATGACGCGCATCTGCTTATAGCTCCCTTACCTAGTTTGTTTATTCGCGCCCCAACGTCTATCGGCACTCTAGCGCCAAGCCGGTGGCTTGTCAACCGCCTTGCGCATTCGGCCGCAGCGCGCCATAATGAGCGCATCAACTGAATAGCAGGAGACGTTATCATGACCACCATGCTCGATACCCTCAAAGGGTCATTACTGGAGCACTTTTACCCGTCTGGCTGGGACCTGGCCAAAATCGATGCCTGCTGCAGCCATGCGCCGGAGACGGTGACCGAGCGCCAGGCGCATTGGCATCCGCAGTTCGAGCCGGTGCCGTGCACAACCCTTGATGATTTTGCCGTGTTGATGGGCCACGAGATTGCGCTCGAAATCCGCCAGGCCAGGGATGAAGGACGCAAATTGATCCTGATACTGCCCGTAGGACCGATGGGCATGTACCGTTGGGTGGTCTATTTTCTCAAGGCCTGGAATGTGTCGGCTAGCCATGTGTACGGCTTCAATATGGATGAGTGGGCCGATGCTCAAGGCAATACCCTGCCGGGCAGCGATCAGGCAGCCTTTCAGAACGCGATGCTGAATGCCTTTTATGGGCCGTTGGGCAGCCTAGCGGTGCCCGAAGGGCAACGCTTTTTCGCCACACGCGCGCTGCTGCCGCAGTACCCCGAGCGCATCGCCGCGCTGCGCGCAGAAGGCGCGCGCCAGGTGTTGGTTTTCGGCGTCGGACGCGTATTTCATATTGCCTTCTGGGAGCCGCATTTTGCAGCCGAATTCGCCAATATAGCGGAATGGAAAACGCAGACCTACCGCCTGGGCGCAAAATTGCATCCGCTGACCATCGAGCAGAACGCCATCACCAGTTTTAAGAGCCGTTACACGTTGGTGCCATGCTGCGCCAACACCATCGGGCCGGGCATTTTCCTTCACTCCGACCGCATCATCGGCGGTTGCGACGGCACGCTGGGCCGTGGGATGCAGTGGCAGGGCGTATCGCTGTGGGTGACGCTGCGCTACGGCCCCGATATGTGGGTGCCCGCCAGCTTTATGCCCACCTTGCCCGGCAAGCTATTCTTTATGCAGGAACTGGCCGGTCCGCTTACGGCCGAAGCTAACTAGAGGAGATAAACGATGATGGACTATAAAATCGGCGTGATTACCTCGCTGCAGACTTTGCTGGAGCACGGTATCCAGGAGCTGCGCGACCTAGAATTATCGTGGATTCAGCTCAACAACTGGGACCCAACTCTGGCAACGCTCGAGAACGCTACGCGGGTCAAGATGCTGCTGGGCAGTGAGGTGCGTATCTCGAGCCTATGGGCGGGCTGGCCGCCGCCGGCGGTCTGGAACTTTACCGATGGCCCTCTGACGCTGGGCATCGTCCCAGCCTGCTACCGCTACCAGCGTATGGACGCGCTCAAGCGGGGGATGGACTTTGCTTCGCAGCTCGGGCTGACGGATGTGACGACGCATATGGGCTTTATCCCAGAAAACCCCAGCACCACCGAATACCGCGAGGTGGTGGCCGCCGTGCGCGAGCTGGCGCAGTATGCCAAGCACCTCGGATTGTGGTTCAATTTCGAGACCGGCCAGGAGACACCCACCACCCTGATGCGTATCATCGAGGACATCGGCACCGGCAACCTGGGCATCAACCTGGACCCAGCCAACCTGCTGCTCTACGGCAAGGCCAATCCGGTGGACGCGGTCGGCATCCTAGGTCAATGGATTCGCGGTGTGCACGTCAAGGATGGGCTCTACCCAACCAACGGCCGCGAGTTGGGCCGCGAGACGCCGGTGGGCGAGGGGTTGGTGAACTTCCCCGTGCTCATCCCGCGCTTGCTTGAGTTCGGCTACCAGGGCGCATGGATCATCGAGCGCGAAATCAGTGGCCCGCAGCAAAAGACGGATATCATTCGCGCCAAAAAGATGCTGGAGGAAATCCTGGGTAGCTAACCCAGCTCGAGTTCCGCCAGATAGATGTACGAGGGTGCCCGGATCGTGCCGGAGCCCTCGTGGCTCGAGTAATATGAGAGCAGGCCGTGCCTGGCATCCAGGGCGGCAAAGCCAGGATACGAGGTATCCCCACCGCTGGGCAGCATAAGCGCCGGGTCCAGGTGATTCCCCGCTGCCCAGAAGAGCGCCGTGCATGGCGCACCCGTAGCGGGATTAGTGTCGCGCCCCCCGACCAGGATATGCTCCCCCCAGCGCACTAGTAGTGGTCCGCCGATGTTGCGGTCGAGCTTAATTCGGCGGATATCGTCATACGGCGGTGCGGCGCTGAGCAGAGCCGCCGGTTCGCGGTCCTGCCCGCGCGCCAGGGCATGCAGGGCGCCGTCCGCTTCAAAATAGAGCGCCGTCTCGTCGCCGCCCTCGGGCACGAGCAGCGGCCCCGGCTGCCAGGCAAGACCGTCAGTGCTGGTGAGCAGCAGGCTCTCGACCTCCCAACCGTAATCCATACGCTTGCCGACATCCCTACCCGGGCGGAAACGCCGGCCGTTGAGATAAGCGGTTTCACCGCAGGCGGCTGCCCTCCAGATATAACAGCCGTCAGTGCCGGCCAGCGGCAGTGGAGCATGCCAGTTCAGGCCGTCCTGGCTAAGAACCGCGTAACCGCGGTGGTCGGCCAGGGCGCCGCGCTCGGGCGCCTGCTCGCTGACCAGCCAGGTGCCGGTGTAGCAAAAGAGCGTATCGCGGAACACCAGCCAATGCGGGTCGCGCACATCGCGGCCGGGCACGGAA
>JAJFUJ010000177.1 GCA_021372475.1 Chloroflexota bacterium
CCACATGCGCTTGAACTCGTTACCATTGCACTCCTGATCCGACTGCCTCCATCATATACTATCTTGCACGATTTGTCAGCGGCATATTTACAGAGGGTGTGGAAAAAGTAGCCAGTTGGAGACACCATAGTGTCTGAAAAGGCCGACTTGCAAACTCGCATATCATTCCCGCGCAAGCAGGAACCCATCCGAGTCTTGCTTTTATTCGTGTTATGATATGATATATTACACTATATATCAGATCAATACTGGATTCCGGCCTGCGCCGGAATGACGCTTCCTGTTTCCCAATGGGCAAGTATAAGGAAAGAACCTCTTTTTCAACACCCTCTATTTACAGCACAGAGCCAGCAGGAATGGTTTCCTGCTGGCTCTGATAGATGACAGGTTAAAATAGCAAACGGCTTATCGGGCGGCGGCTTGTTGCATGCTGTTAGCGAGAACCGGCCTGAACTTGAAGCTGTAGTTAATCAGTCCGTCCTCGCCTTCTTCGCTGATGCGCCGGGTAACCATCTCGACCGGCATGCCGATATAGACATCCTCGGCAGTCACATCGGTCAACTGCGCGGTAACAAGAGGGCCTTCGGTCATCTTGATCAACGCAGCGATGTAGGGCGTCTGCTGTTCGAATCCCTGTGGAGCGGTGTGCATAGTCGTATAGGAATAAACCGCGCCTTTTCCTGAAAAAGCAAATTCGGTTTTGGCTGGCCCCCCGCAGTAGGGGCAGATATCCCTGGGCGGGAACAACTTTTCCCGGCAATGCGGGCATATCTCACCCTTTAAGCTCAACCTCTGTTTACGTGTGCGCCATGATGATGCTAGGCTCATATCAACCTCCTGAATCCCCCCGTTACTAGCTGACTCGTTCCAGAATATGCGTGATTACATTAGCCCCGCTACCGCCGATATTTTGCGTCATCCCCAACCGACAGCCGGCCAACTGATTCGCTCCGGCTTCGCCGCGGAGCTGCTGCACTGCCTCAATGACTTGATAGATGCCGGTTGCGCCCACCGGGTGCCCGCGCGCCTTGAGCCCGCCCATGGTGGCAATCGGGATACGCCCCTGCAGGCTGATCTCGTTTTCCATCGCCAGCCTGGCGCCACGACCCCGTTCAGCAAAACCGCAAGCCTCCAGCGAGAGCGTCGAGATGATGGTAAAGGCGTCGTGCAGCTCAAAGAAATCGATTTCGCCAGGGTGCGTGTGCGCCTGGGCATACGCTTTTTGTGCCGAGATGCGGGCAGCCGCAAGTTCAAGTAAATCGTGGCGGTCGTGAAGCGCCAGCGAGTCGGTGGCTGCCGCGGATGCGGCAATGCATACCTTCGGCTTAGCGAGGGCGTTTGCCAGCGTGGATGGCGCCAGTACCACCGCCGCTGCGCCGTCGGCGATGCCCGCCGAGTCGAGTAAACAGACCGGAGAAGCGATCATCTTGGCTTTGGCAAATGCCTCAGCCGTGATGGCTTTGCGAAACATTGCATTGGGGTTGTTCACTGCATTGCGGTGGGCAGTGATAGCGAAATTGGCCAAGTCAGTGTGTTGGTAGCCGTATTCATACATATAACGCTGCATGAGTAAGCCGTTCAGGCCGACGAATGACAGCCCATGCTCGCTTTCATATTCTGCATCGGCTGCCGCTGCCAGGGCTGCGGTAGTATTATCCTGCGCGGTGTCCGTCATCTTTTCTACGCCGCAGGCCACAACCACATCCATAACGCCCCCGGCCACCAGCAGGTATGCCTGACGTAAGGCGGCCGCAGCGGAGGCGCAGGCGGCCTCCACCTTGACGGCTTCCACGCCGCGCAGCCCAGCGAAATCGGCGATGAGTGCACCCAAGTTCTCCTGATGGCTGATTTGGCCCGAGAGCATATTGCCGACAATCAGCGCCTCGGGACGCTCGATCTGCGCGTCTAGCAGCGCCAAGTGCACCGCCTCCGCACCGAGCTCGCGCAGCGACTTGTCCCAGTGTTCGCCCACCGGGATTTGGCCGATCCCTACGATACAAACGTCTCTCAAAGCTCTTCTCAACCTCAGTGCATTTCCAGTTGGCCGCGAAAACGCAGATACGTAGCGTAATCGATAGTCGTGCAGCGCGCGACATAATCGCGTGTAGCTAAGGCAAGCGGCTGTCGCGATGGTAGTTTTTCGGTAACCCGCCAGCTAAAAGCATCGCTGCCGGCCCCGGAGCCGAACGATACGAGCAATATGCGGTCGTTCGGTTTAGCGATATCCAAGACTGCGCTCAATCCTAATAACGACGACCCCGCATATGTGTTGCCAATCTCATTGACAAGCAGCCCCGGTTCGTATTGTGCGCGAGAAAATCCGAGCTCGCTCGCAGCACGCGCCGGGAAACGCGGGTTGGGTTGATGAAATACCGCGTAACGGAAATCTGCGGCCGAGAGCCCCAATCCTTCCATCAGCGTCCTGGCGGCTGCCAATACATGTTTAAAGTATCCCGGCTCGCCGGTAAAGCGCCCGCCGTGGCGCGGAAAGTGCTGCTGCGGTCGGCGCCAGAAATCGGGGGTGTCGCTGATATAGGAGTACGAGCCTTCCAGCACAGCCGCGCTTTGCTCGGCCGGACCGAGGATAAAGGCCGCGCCGCCGGCAGCGGCG
>JAJFUJ010000184.1 GCA_021372475.1 Chloroflexota bacterium
CGCACCAAGCACAAGCAGTAATCCTGCGGGATACGGCGTTGCTGGCTTAACGCGCCAGGAGTTCGCGCAGCAGGCTCTCAACGATACTCACATTGGCCTGCCCGCGCGTTTGGCGCATCACCTGGCCGATCAAGAACCGCAACGCCTGGTCTTTACCGTCGCGGTACTGCTGCGCGGCCTGGCCGTTGGCAGCGATCACTTGTTCTACCATCTGGCGCAGTTGGTCGGCATCGCTGATTTGCTTCAGACCGCGTGTCTGGATAATTTCAGGAGCTGATTTACCCGACGATACCATTTCTGCCAAGACTTCCTTGGCCACCGTCGCGTTGATCTCGCCCCGGCTGACAATTTTAAGCAGCTCCGCCAGGCACCCGGCGGTTACCGGGTTGGCGCTCAGTTCTTGGCCGGATTCGCGCATCAAGCGCAACAGCTCGGAGAGTAGCCAGTTGGCTACGGTTTGCGCTTCGACAACGCCGGCGCAAGCTTGCGCCGCTACCTCAAAGTAATCGGCGGTGGCGCGTTCATCGGCCAGCAGGTAGGCATCATCCGCCTTGAGTGCATACTGTTCGATCAAGCGTTTAAGTTTGGCATCCGGCAGCTCGGGCAAGCGTGCGCGGATGGCATCGATATCCGCTTCCGTCCAAATGATGGGCGGGAGGTCAGGCTCGGGGAAATAGCGGTAATCCTCGGCGCCCTCCTTGGAACGTTGGAACACCGTGCGGTGATTGGCTTCATCCCAACCCATCGTTACCTGTTCGACCCTCTCGCCTTGCTCCAGCAGCCTGGTCTGGCGCTCGATTTCATAAGCGATTGCCTGCCGGACGGCGCGGAACGAGTTCATGTTTTTTACCTCGACCTTGGTGCCGAGTTCTTCCCGACCGACCGGCCTGAGCGAGATATTTACCTCGCAGCGCATCGCGCCTTCTTCCATATTACCGCTGCCGATTCCCAGATAGCGTAAAATAGAACGCAGCGCTACCAGATAGCGCCAAGCTTCCTCTGCCGTGCGGATATCCGATTCGGTGACAATTTCAATCAAAGGCACGCCGGAGCGGTTGAAATCAATCAGGGTGTAACCGCCCTGATGGGTTAACTTGGCGGTATCCTCCTCCAGGTGCACCCGGCGGATACGGATGGTTTTTATCCCCTGTTCGAGCGGCACGGTAATCGAGCCGTTGCGTGCGAAGGGCATGTCATACTGGGATATCTGGTACCCCTTGGGCAAATCCGGGTACATATAATTCTTGCGGTCGAATTTACTGAATAAGGGGATAGCGCAGTGCAGCGCCAGGCCCATCATCACCGTTGCCTCAACGGCGCGGCGGTTTGCAAGCGGCAGCATCCCGGGCATGCCGAGGCAGACCGGGCAGGTATGGCTGTTGGGTGGCGCGGAGGCATATGCCGAGGAGCAATGGCAAAACATCTTGGATTCGGTGATGAGCTGGGCATGGACTTCCATGCCGATCACTGCCTCATATGGCATGAGTTCACTCCATCATATAAAGTTCAACTAGAGTGCATATTATAGCCTGGTAAAGAGTTTCGGAAAACGCCCACTAAAAGCGACAGGGGATGGCACAGCTAGCCATCCCCTGTCTATAGATACATAAAAGGCTACTTTTTGGCCTTGGATTGCGCAGCGACTGCAGCCGCAGCTTTGGCTGCCGCTTCTGGGTCGCCCAGGTAGTAGTGACAGATCGGCTTGAGGTTGTCATCCAACTCATACACGAGCGGAATGCCCGTTGGGATATTGAGCTCGGTAATATCGGCGTCCGACATGTTGTCGAGGTACTTAACCAGGGCGCGCAGGCTATTGCCGTGCGCGGCAATTAGGACGCGCTTGCCCGAGCTTACCATCGGTGCGATGGTCTCATGCCAATACGGCAGCATTCTGGCGACGGTATCCTTCAGGCTTTCGGTCGCGGGTACGTCCTTAGCAGGTAAATCAGCATAACGCGGATCATGGCTGGGATGGCGCGGGTCGCTGATCTCCAGCGCGGGCGGCGGCGTGTCATAGCTCCGGCGCCAGATATGTACCTGCTCCTCACCGTGCTTAGCCGCTGTTTCGGCCTTGTTCAAGCCCTGTAGCGCACCGTAATGCCGCTCATTTAAGCGCCATGAATTGTAGACCGGGATCCACATCTGATCCAGCTCTTCCAGGACCAGCCACAATGTCTTGATGGCTCGTTTGAGCACCGAGGTATAGGCGATATCAAAGATATACCCGCCTTCCTTGAGCAGCTTGCCTCCAGCGATCGCCTCCTGCTGGCCTTTGTCAGAGAGCCCTACGTCAGTCCAACCGGTGAAACGGTTCTCTTTATTCCAAATGCTTTCACCGTGGCGGACCAGCACCAATTTATACATAGATGATCTCCTATTAGTTTACTCAAACAGCATCATTATATCATGTCAAGTTTGACGCTAGGCGTCAAATCACGAGCAAACTACAATTTGCCATGCTCGCGCATAAGGTCAACCAACTTGTCATAACTGATGCCATAGCGCATCGCGATGGAGCGTGCAAAACTGCGTCCGCGGGGCGGGCCGGGTTTGATCACATACGTGCTGCGCACGTTCATTTCGTCATCTCCCTCGTCCACGCCTGCCACCAGGCTGATGACCTGGCTGCTTCCTTCCATCTCGTTGAGTGTATCCAGGTTTTCGGCCAACTCGTGCAGGTGGGTAGCGTATATAGCTCTCACCCCAAGCAAGCGCATAGCGGCAACGACATCGCGGGCGAGGTAGAGGCTTTCGCCTGGGCTGGTGGAAAAAAGAGACTCGTTTAGCAGTATCAAGCTGCAGCGGTCAGCCGCGCCGAATATAGCCGCCAGGCGTTTGGCTTCTTCGCCGAAACGGCCGCGCTCGTGAGTGGCCTTCTCAGCAGCCGGGAAGTGGGAGAATATATTATTTACCGGGCTAAGCCGAGCGAAGCTGGCTGGCACAAATAAACCCGCTTGGGCGAGAATTTGCGCCTGTCCTACCGCCTGCACAAAAGTCGTCTTGCCGCCGCGATTCGGCCCTGTAAGGATAAAGATACGCCCATGCTCGTCGAAATGGACGTCATTACAGACAATATCCTGCTGAATAGCAGGTGACTCTCCCTTATCAGCGAGGCGCAGCGCCAATACTAGGTTGTAGCTGTTTTGCAGAAAGCCCATGCGTGCATCGCGAGGTGCTATTTCTGGTTTACACATGGGCAATCCCCAACTGCGCACGCGCTCCACAAGGCGCACCGCTCCCAGGTAGAACACAATCTCGGGTTCCAGGGTGATGAGTGCCTGGGCATTTATCTCGAGATAGCGCCTCAAGGCTTCGGCTACCGGGCGAGCAGCGTGCATCATCACGGTGTTCACATCGCGGAACAGGGGATGCATCAATGGCTGCGAGTTGTCTCCGCTCATCCCCGAATAAGCTGCTCGCGTGCCGGGTTGGCTCGCGGGTGAGGGATGCAGCGTATGCAGGGGTGCGATCCCCTGCTGGTCGTTCTGACGCTTGAGTAATTTATCCAGCAGGTTGCGCTCGACAAACTCCTCGCTGCGGATGTCGAGCAGCACCGCGCCGATAGGGCGAAGCTGGGCATCCAGGTTGATGCCAATAGTCAGGCTCTTGATGCCTGCCACCTGCTGACGCAACGCCGGAAGCTCCTGCTTGAGCGCAAGAAACGCCTCACTGGTGCTTGTGGCGCGTAACCATGTCAGAACACTCTGCAAACCAGCGGAGTGCAGGTTGGGGCTTGCATCTTCCAGCGCCTGTCCTAAATTGCCGACGCAATCCAGGTACATCTCAAGCTCGCCTAAGCGCCAGAGTATCTGCTGCAGCGGGGTTTGTGCCTGTCTTTGCGGCCCGGATAACCGCGCGATCTCCCCGAGCTGCGGCAGCAACTCCTGGAAGCGTGCTACCAGCGCCGGAGCATGGAGCAGATCATCCAGCACTTCGGCGCGGTAAGCGATGATCGCGGGGTCATCGACGAGTGTCGTAAGGATATTCTTAACGCCTTCGCGTTGTTCGGATTTAGGAGCCAGAACTCTCACAAGCACATCGAGATCCAAGTCCTCGATGGTGCTCTCACTGCAGTGTTGGAACGTGTCACACGTATTCTCGTTGTTTGTGGGCCACAGCAGGCTCAGTTTAGATTCAAGATGCGTTTCCATAGGGATACCTTTATATAGTTTGGTTGATATACAGACACGAGCATTTAGTATGAGGTGAGGGCTACCTGCCGTCCCAGACCATAGCCGGCGAATCGCGCCGGAATCCCAGGCCTTCCAGCGTTACCTGCACCGGCTGCCCAAGCGGAGAGCTGTCGTTCCAGAGCTGTACGCGCACGCGGCGCGGCTGGCTGCACAGGCCACCTTCGCGCGTGAGGTGGCTGCGCAGGAGGGTTATCCCCTGAATGATGAGCGCGCTGCTGCCTAAATCGGCGCACCGCCAGCACTCGCTGCCGTGCTCGTAACTTAGCAACACGGCGCCGCGCCACAAAACTACATAGTTGCCCGATAAACGCGGAGGTAAGGGTAGGCCGTATGCGGTAGTAGCGATACCCGGCACCAGCAAGGGGTCGCAGGCTTGTGCTAAAACCAATTCATCTGCGCTATCTGTGCCAGGGCTGGCATACCTTTGCAGCGCTTCGAAAGCCTCAAGCGAGGCGAACTGGACTCCCGAGAGGCCGCGCACAAAATAACCGCGCCGGATTTGCCCGCGCAGCTCCAGCATCTGCAACGTTGAATATAAATCAGCCCAGGTGCAGCCAAGCGCTTCCCCCTGCAAGCACTCACGGGTGAGTATGCCGTGGCGCTGCAGCAGCAAATGCGCGGTGAGTTCGATCTGCTCAGGCGTCAGTCTCTCAGGTGCACCAGGAATGCGCGCCCAGCGCCCAGGCCAGCGAACGCTTGGCACCAATCGTTCGGCAACCCGGCGTTGGGCATCCCGCAACCGGCTGGCATCCGGGCGTTTGCCGACCGGTTGCGAGCGGCTGCTGCGCCACACTGCCAGATCGGCGGCTAAGCTGCTTTGTAATCCGGGTGAACCGGGCGTGCTGCCCTCCCCGGCCAGCAGCATACGCAGGGTGCGCAGCCGGTCGTTGTTCACCAGCCCGGCAAGGGACAGTTCACGCAGAGCCGAATCCAGCGATTGCCCGCTTAATCCGCTGGCAGATTGGATCTCGGCTGCATAGGATGCTCCTCGTTCATTAAGGCAAGCAAGCACCTGCCGCGCTTCCTGGGATAGCTCCCTGGTCTGTGCATCACTTGGCGCGCCCAAACCAAAGAGCGCGGCGTCGCCCTGCAACTGCAGTGTGAGAGACGCGCGGTTGGCTTCTGCGCCGGAAAGCCGCCACAGCACATCGCCGTCGGTTATCAGGTCTTCTAGTTCGTCGGCGTGGTTGCGTTCAAGCCGCAATGGCAGGATGTCACGCTCCCAGACAACAGCCGGCGCCGGAAAAGCTCGCAATTGCTGCAGGATGCTGGTCAGCCCGTGCTCCTCTGCATGGCGGTAATGCGGATGAACAGCCTGCCAACGCGTGCGGAAATCGAACCAGGCCGGGATGGATACCGGTTTGACCTGTTTGCGCAGCACGCTCAGGCTGCGGCGATGGATACGCTCGAGCACAGCGCGATCGCACCATTCAGGATCTCCTTGATTGCGGCCGAGCCTGCCGTGAATCAGTTGGCCTGCGGCGGTCAACTCTTCCAAGGTTCGCCCGAGCCATTCGCCAGGCCAGGGGTAGCGCGCGGAAAGCTGCTTGGTGGTAAACGGGCCGTGATTCTGCGTATAACGCTGCAGCACCCAACGGCGCGCAACATCCGGCGACTGAGCCGGCGCCTTAAGATTGGCGGGCAGTTCCGTAACCGATTCAATAAGGCCGAACGCATCGCGGTAGTGCTCGTACTGCTCGGACGCCACCCAGCGGTTTTCATCCATACTAAACTCGATAAGCACGATGCGCTGCGTATCGGCCAGGATCCTGAGCCATTCCTGACTCCCAGGATTTGACCGCGCCAGCACCTCATCGGAGCTGAGGTCGCCCAGCTCCTGCAGCAGCAAAGCCAGCTCTTCCTGGTCGCGCACGCGATATGCTTCGGCGCTGTGCTGCAGTTCTGCCTCTACCGCAATGATCGCCTCAGGATGCAGCAGTTCCGGCAGCGTTCCCTCCTTCAGGAGCTGATTCAACAGCTCGCGGTTCACAGCCGCTGCCTGCATCTGCTGCTCTATCTTGGGCTGGTCATCCAGATAAACGCCATCCATATTAAAATCATAGAGGATCCCTGAAGCAACCGGAGAGGGAATGACCGTATGCGCCTCGATGATGCGTATTTGTCCCGTTTCGATACCATGCAGCACCTCGCTCAGGTGCTCTATATCGAGGACATCACGCAGGCAGTCGCGGTAAGTCTCCACCAATATAGGAAAATCGGGAAAACCGCGCGTTGCAGCGAGCAAGTCTTTGGCGCGCAGGCGCTGCAGCCAGAACGGCGTCCGTTGGGAACTACCGGAGCGCGGCAACAGCAAGGCGCGCTGCGCATTCACCCTGAACTGGGTGCCAAAGAGCGCTGTATTCGGCAGATCGAGCAGCAGCCTCTCGCGCACCTCATCCGCCTTCATCTCACGCAAAAGATCCAGGGGCGGTTCACGGTCGGCTTCTGCAAAACGCAGCAAAATGCCGTCATCGTTTACGCCGACCTCCGGCCTAACATGCCAGCGCTCCTCTAACGCTTGTACCAAAGCGATGGCCCAGGCGGAGTTTACCCGGCTGCCAAAACAGGAGTGAATCACCATGCGCTGGTCACCCAGCACATCGGTGAATATCTCCGCGATGATCGTTTGATGGGAGGATATCGCACCGATGGCATCCAACTGGTGGCGCACATAATGGATGGCATTGCGCGCCGATGGAATATCCATCGCGTATTCGCGCTGCAGCCACTCGATTATCTCTTTCGCTTCAGGCGGCCAAGGTTCCTCCAGGTCATCAGGCAGGTGCGGAAGGTCGCGTACGCGTTCGGCTAATTGTTGGCGCAGCTCTCCCAGACGCAAGCCAAGGTGATAATCACGCTTGGGAGCCTCGCCGTTCCAGAACGGCATGCGCGGCATTGCTCCTGACGATTCGGTGACGACAACTCGATCATCGCCGACTTCGGTCACCCGCCAGGTATTGGTGCCCAGGCTGATGACATCGCCGGCGTGCGTCTCGTTAACAAATTCCTCATCCAGTGTGCCCAATGAAGTCTTGCCGTCAGGCAGATATACACGAAACTCGCCTCGATCGGCTATCGTGCCGCCGTTGCGGATAGCGAGCAGGTGGCTGCCCGGCAGGGGATGAACCACATTGTTTACGCGATCCCAGCTCAGGCGCGCGCGCAAATTGCGAAAGGATTCGCTGGGATATTTACCACAGAGCATCTCCAGGATGGCGGTTAATCCTTCCAACGGCAAGTCCTGATACCCGTATGCCCGGCGCACCAGGTGGTAAAGCCCCTCTACCGTCATCTCTTTGCCGGCAACGATAGCCACGATCTGTTGAGCAAGCAGGTCCAGGCAGTTGCGCGGTGTATAGGTGGGCTCAATATCACCGGTGAGCATGCCGTGGGCGACGGCGGCTGCGTCGAGCAAATCCTCGCGGAAGGTGGCATAGATGCGGCCGTAGCTGGTCTGCCCCACCTGGTGGCCGGCGCGGCCGATGCGCTGCAGGCCGCGGGCAATGCTGTGGGGCGATTGTATCTGTAAGGCGGCATCGACCGCGCCGATATCGATGCCCAGTTCGAGCGAGCTGGTGCCGATAAGCGCGGCCAATTCGCCGGCTTTGAGCTTCTGTTCCAGTTCGAGCCTGAGTTCTTTGGAAACTGACCCATGGTGCGCATGAAACGGCCCGCCGGCGCGGCCGGTGCCAAACATCCAGCCGCCGACCGTGACGCCGTCACGAATCAGAGCAAAGGGAGACCCCGGCTCGACCCCTTCCGACTGCTCCTGGGCGTACTGCTCGTTCAGGCGGTCGGCTGTGCGCTCAGCCCCGCGCCGGCTGTTGGTGTATATCAAGGTGGAGGTGTGCCGGCGCACCTGATCAAGCACGTTCGGGATGAGCGAGGGCCAGATAGTCTTGCCCGGCAGGCGACGCAAATCCGGTACAACTGTAACTACTTGCAAGTCTAGCGGTTTACGGACGCCGGTATCGATGATGGTAACCGGGCGAGGCAGCAACGTATCACCTTGCCAGCGCTGCCCGCCGAGGAAGCGGGCGACCTCATCCAACGGTCGCTGCGTAGCCGATAGGCCGATACGCTGGAACTCGCCGGCGCGTTCGACAAGGCGTTCCAGGCTGAGCGCCAGGTGCACACCGCGTTTGTTGCCATTCAGCGTGTGAATCTCGTCCACGATAACAGTATGCACATGGTCCAGGATGCTCCCCGCGGCCGGGCTGGTCAGCAGCAGGTAGAGCGATTCCGGGGTGGTAATCAGGATTTGCGGCGGATGCTTGAATTGGCGCTGCCTTGCGGCTGTGGGAGTATCGCCCGTGCGCACCGCTACGGCTAATGGGGGCAGAGGTTCGCCAAGATGAGCGGCCGTCTGCCGAATGCCAGCCAAAGGCTCGCGCAGGTTGCGCTCGATATCGTTATTGAGCGCCTTGAGCGGCGAGATATATAAAAGCTGCACTCCCGCTACAGGGGCATCTGAGGTTAGATTCTTGTAAATGCTGTCGATGCCCCATAGGAAAGCTGACAGTGTCTTGCCCGAACCGGTCGGCGCTAAGATCAAGACATTCTCGCCGCGGCTGATAGCCGGCCACCCCTGTTCCTGCGGCGGGGTAGGCAGGCCATAGCGCTTGCTAAACCAGGCCGCCACCGCCGGTTGAAATAAGGCAAGGCTGTCGCTCATACGCTGCTCCTTCAGGCTCAGTATACTAGGTTATCCTTTTAGCGGTTAATCATCGAATGACCCACTGTTTGCGTCATTAACTCGCTCGTGCTAACATCGTCAGCATCATATGGAAAGGGGTATTGTGATGAGGATTCCGATCCTGGCAGGCAACTGGAAGATGAATAAGACGGCCGCAGAAGCCGTTGCGCTGGTAAATACGATGAAGGATGAGCTTCTGGCAGTAAAGAGCGTCGAACGGGTATTGTGCCCGCCGTTTCTAGCTGTGCCGGATGTTTCACATCTTGTTGCCGGCACAGAAATTAAGGTCGGCGCGCAGGACCTGTACTGGGAAAAGTCGGGCGCGTTTACCGGTGAAGTGGCTCCGAATATGGTGGCAGAGTTTTGCCAGTATGTCATCATCGGTCATTCCGAGCGCCGCGAATACTTTAGCGAGACAGATGCCTGCGTAAACAAGAAAATCAAGGCTGCATTGGCGGTTGGGCTCATTCCGATTGTGTGTGTGGGCGAAAGCCTGAGCCTGCGTCAGGAAGGCAGGACCGAATCCTGGATTATCGGCCAGGTAAAGGCTGCCCTCGACGGCTTGACCGCAGAGCAGGTCGCTGGTCTGGTCATCGCCTATGAGCCAATCTGGGCTATCGGCACTGGGTTGGCGGCTACTGCCGATGAGGCTGAGCGGGTATGCGGTCAGGTGGTGCGCAAGACCATCGCGGATGTATGCGGCGATGCCGTGGCTCAGGCAATCAGAGTCCAATACGGTGGGAGCGTTAAAGCTTCCAATGCGTTGGAGTTGATGGGCAAGCCCGATATCGACGGCGCGTTGGTAGGCGGCGCTAGCCTGAACGCGTCCGAGTTTGTGAGTATCGTCAAGAGCAGCGCTCAGGCCAAAGGGCTGAGCTGAAGGCCGATAAACAAAGGTATCGAAACCTTATGGAGTATTATCTGCTACGGCACGGCCACGTCAACGAAGCTGCCGCAATGGATCCCTATACCGCTCCGCTCTCTGCTGCCGGCGTTGTCGAAGCCAGGGCGCTTGCTGAGGCGTGTGTGGGCTGGGGCGTTGAGTTCCTGTGCGTGAGCACTGCCGTGCGCGCGGAGCAGACCGCGGATTTCATCCAACAACGCCTGCCGGATGTCCTGCGCTGGGACCTTAAGGAGCTCGAGTCGCTCTCGGTGGATGATATGGAAGGGCAGGTAATCTTCAGCTCGAATCCGAAGCGTTGGACGTCTGCGCAGTATCGCTATGGAATTGAGCGTAGCTGGGTGCGGCTGGTGGCGGCGCTGGCGAGGATTGAGATTTATGCTTCCGCCTGGAAGCTGGAGCGTATTGCCCTGGTGACGCACCCGGATATCATCAACCTGTGCTTATATAACTGGTTG
>JAJFUJ010000195.1 GCA_021372475.1 Chloroflexota bacterium
GGCATACCTCGAAAGCTCCCCCATTCTGCCGCGCTTCCGCGCCAAATGCACCGTCATCCCATTCGGCATCAAGCAGGAACCCTTTCGCAAGCACGATAATGAGCGGGTTCAGGCGGTTAGAAAGCAATATGGTCCTGGCCCGTTGGTCTTGTTTGCCGGAGTACTGCGTTATTATAAAGGGCTAACCTACCTGCTGCAGGCGATGCGTTCTGTGAACGCTACACTGCTGGTCGTGGGTGACGGCCCGCAATCCGCTGTGCTGCGGCAGCAGGCGCTTGACCTTGGGCTCACCCATAAGGTGTTCTTTACCGGCCGCGTCAGTGACGAGGAACTCATCGCGTATTACCACGCGGCGGATTGTTTTGTTCTGCCTGCAAGTGAGAGGAGCGAAGCCTTTGGCCTGGTGCTTGTCGAGGCATTGGCCAGTGGCTTGCCGATTATTAGCACAGAGCTTGCTGGCGGGACAAGTTATGTCAATTTAGATGGCGAAAGCGGCATCGTTGTACCGCCGAAGGACCCGCAAGCGCTGGCACTCGCGTTGAACCGTCTTTTATCCGATGACGCTTTACGCCGCAGATTAGCCCAAGGTGCACAGGCAAGGGCTGCCCTCTTTGAGGTCGATAGAATGGTCCAACAGATACAAGATGTGTATATGAACCTGATTGAAGCGGATTAACTGTGGTAGGTACAAAAGCGCTTGAACTCTCTGATATTCCTGGTTAAAATAGCACAATGGAATTAACGAGTTTACTACATCAAGTTGAGCTCTTTCACCGCTGCAATGGGCAGCAGATACAGGCGATTGCCAGCGTCTGCAAAGAGCATTTCCTTGAGCAAGGCGCGCTTGTATGCCGGCAATCATACCTCGGCGCCACCCTATATCTGATAGAGTCCGGCGAAGCGCTAGTGCGCCGCATTAATGAACAGGGCGAGGACCGCCCTGTTAAGGTGCTGCATGCTGGCGAGGTAATTGGGATCACTTCCTTATTTATAGGTGAACCGCGCGACGCTTCGGTTGTCGCGGTCAGCGACTTGCATCTATTTACCATTCGCCGCGAAGATTTTAACGCCCTTCTGGAGCGGAATCCGGATTTATGGCGGGCGCTTACAATCCCCAGTGAGATAGTCTACAAGCTGCGAACGCCGACGGTAGAGTGGCTCGAATCCGATGAGACATTGGTTTATCTCACTCACCGTCATTGGCTCGTGCCAGCACGCCCGATTGCCCTGGTAAGCCTGGTATATATCCTGCTTTCGGTTTTCCTATTTGTTCAAGCATCATCCGCAGAAACATTCCCCGCTTATTGGGTGCCTGTAAGCGGGCTTTATCTATTGATACTTATCTGGCTGTGGCTAGATTGGCGCAACGACTATTTTGCTGTCACGACCAGGCGCGTAGTCCATCAGGAACGTATGCTCTTCTTGTTCGAGGCGCGCGAGGAAGCCCCTATCGACCGAGTGCAGGATATACAAATAGAAAAGGGATTTGCTGCCAGCGCGTTTAACTATGGCGACTTGATAATCGAGACAGCCGCCGTTGCTGGCGTACTGCGGTTTTCACGCATCCCGCAGCCCGAAAAGATGCGTGAGGTTATTTTTAATCAGACTACTCGCATGCTGGCAGTCAGCCGCGCAGCTCATCGTCTTCAGATTCAAGATGAGCTGGCATCCAGATTAGGACAGCGCTATCCGAATCCCACCTCTATGCCGGTGCCGGAGTACCCTTTCGCGCTGCCCGATGTGAATGCGCTGCAGTTTTCTCGCAAAGGCCTGGCCCGCTTCATTGAAAAGCTGGGGACATGGGGATTGGTACCACGGACAACTGTGGTAACTAGAGAAGGCGTTACCTGGCGCAAACACTGGGTTTTCCTCATCTCTAAGGCGATTTTCCCTTTCCTCTTGGCCGGTGTGTGCGGCGCTGCCACACTGGTTGCTCTACTTAATTCCCCCGTCTGGCTGGGCGATTTTACGCCCTATTTTCCGTACCTGTCAGCCGCATTACTGGTCATCACGTATGGCTGGTTCTTTTGGCGCATCAATGATTGGGCCAACGACCTGTATATTGTAACCGACGACCGCATCATCGATATTGAAAGGCATCCGCTCTTTCTATCAGAATCCAGACGTGAGGCCAGCCTTGGGGTCATTCAAAACGTAGCCTTTAAGCAAGGCAATCTGATCGCCAAAGTGTTTAACTACGGCGATGTGGTTGTACAGACTGCCGGTCCCGGCACATTTACATTCATGCATGTACCGAATCCCCGCAATGTGCAACGTGAGGTTTTTAAGAGAATGGAAGCCTTTCGTCGCAATAGCCGAGAGCACGAAGCATCGGCCTTGCGCGGAGAGATGAGCGAATGGTTTGGAATCTATGACCAGATGCACAGTAACGACAGCAACGGTTAACGCGCTACGATAACACACAAGAATTTGACGGTTCGTCACAATACAGATATAATTTCTAAAAGCTTGTGTTGAGGTAGTTGGTAAGATTGGGCCATGCTTCGCAGAGGTGGCCCATGTTTTATGGTTTGTAGCTGTAACTACTATCTGGTTTACTGACGGAGGATTAGGGTGAACGACTATGCCATTACTGCGCTGCCGCGCGATTCTAAGGTAACCCCTCGCGCTTTGCGGCGTTCAGGTTATACCCCTTGTGTAATGTACGGACGCGAGTCGGCTCCTGAGAGTATCCAAGTGGAGACAGCACAACTGACTCGCCTGGTTTCCAGAGCTGGCTCCAGCCTGGTATCTATTACGGTCGAAGGTGTCGATAGACCGTTTAGTGCTCTAGTCCGCGAAGTACAGCGTGATCCTGTCAACCGCCGCTTGATGCATGTCGATTTCCTGACCGTTCAGGCTAACCAGATTATCCGTAACGTAATCCCGATTGTACAAAAGGGTACCGCGCCTGTGGTGCAGCGCGGCGGCGTCGTCATCCAAATTTTGGAACATCTTGAGATTGAATGTCTGCCGGCCAATATGCCGCACTCGATCACAATCGATATCAGCAAACTAACTGCCTTTAACTCGCATCTTACCGTGGCTGATTTACAGATTCCGGCGAATGTTACGGTGTTAACCCCCTCGGATGCCGAAGTAGTCCACGCTATGGCGCCAATGCGTGAGGAGACCGTTGAGCAAGCCGTTGCTGAGCCGACAGCAGAAGCGGTAGCTACTACAGCAGCCGCTCCAGAAACCAAGGCTGCTGAAACCAAAACTGAAGAAAAGAAATAGGCTTTCAGTTAACTAAAAACAAACCGCTGGTACGAAACCAGCGGTTTGTTTTTTATATATAATAAACCCCGGGTATAGTTAGCCATCCCGGGGTGAGCAAAGCGCAGCAAACTAAACTAGAAATACTTACTCGTAATCGTCGCGCTTGGGACCACTTCGCGGTCTGCCGTTTCCACGGTCGCCCATCCCACCAACTCGGGCAGGACGTTCCTTAGCTTCAGCGACCTTGAGAGTGCGTCCGCCTACTTCAGCGCCGTTCATCTGTTGTAGAGCTGCTGCTGCTGCCTCATCAGTAGCCATTTCTACAAAACCGAACCCGCGTGAGCGATTGGTTTCACGATCGATGACGATCGTGACATCCGTTACTGGGCCGGCCTTGCTAAAAGCATTAGCAAGTTCCTCATCGGTCATCCGGTACGGCAGATTTCCAACGTACAGCCTCTTCCCCATCTCTTGTCTCCTGTTGCGGTTTCCTGTGACCGCGTCTAAAAAAATGGATAACAATGGTAACTGGCTATTCCAGAGTTTTCCGGTGCCTGAAATAAAACCAGTTGTGCCCAGATAGGTAGCCCGTACGGGCTTGTAGGGAGGACCAACTACTTCCTACCTATCCAAACTGCTTCACAGGGATGGGGTAGAGAATCCATAGCCAGCCGCAAATAAAAGGCGCGCTGCTGCCGGACATGCGTTTCGGTCCATCCAATGTAATCATCATATCATATCTATATAATTACGTCAAGATTAATTTTCAACCTGCAACTAATCAGGTAGCTATATAAATACTCCTCCAGGTAAAGAATACAGGAGATGAGCCTCGCTCATCTCCTGTATCTCAGTAACAGGGGAAAAGATCAGCTAGACTTCCGGCTGGCAGGTCCACTGCGTCAAGTCCCAGCTTCCAGTGTCGCTGTACTGGACAGCGGCCTCACGGACCAGTCCTGGGATAGCTTCCTGCGCGGCTGCATCAGCATTAGCCATAAAGGTGGTCATATCCTGCTCGTCCAACAGATACAGCGTCAATTCACGCTTAAAAGTATCTTGGTACTTGGATTCCTGACCGCTGAACCAGCCCATCGGTACTGGCCAATAGTGGCCGGCGCCAGCCACCAGGCGGGTCTCACCGACGAAGAGGTTCTCCACTTCCGGCAGGCTCTTGGCCTTTTTGTTAGAAGGAATAAAGGACGGCACTTCGTTGACGATCATTTCATCGTTCTCTGGTGTAGTGATGTACATCAACCAGTCGACGCACTCGTCCACATCGCCCTTCTGGATGCACTTACGGTGAATGCCGTAAGAGAGCGAGCCATAACCGCCCACACCGATCGGGAGGATCGGAGGGTCCTTGGCCAACGGAGTAGTCTCCTTGGTCAATGGCGGGAGCCAGAACGAGCTGAACTCAAACTTGCGGCGGTCGTCCTGCATGATCGAGCCCACGCGCCAG
>JAJFUJ010000203.1 GCA_021372475.1 Chloroflexota bacterium
GGTCGCACCCAGCCTCCACCACGCGCAGCATCTCTGCCAGCATCTCGCCGGCAGCCGGCATCGATGAGGCCGGAATTCCTTTGGCTGCCATCATCGGGTAGAAGCGGGCATTATCGAGCTCCACCTCGCGGTAGCACTCGGTGCCCCAGGCTACCTGCAGCGATACTCGCCGGATATCGAACTCCTGGCGCAGCGCCTCGCTCAGGTAACTGGTGCTGTCGGTCAGAACTCTCACAACCATCTGCCACTCGCTTTCGGGTAAAATGCTGTTGATTATGGCTCCTTGCCAACAACAGAGCGCTATATGAGATACACAAATGACCTTTCAGGTTGCGCTTTTTGCCTGTGAATTCACCAAAAATCGTATAGCTGGCCCTGTCGCGCTATCCCATCACGGTCGGTCAGCGCCCGTGCAGCTCAGGGATATCGTGCTGTTTCGCAAATAGGCAGCGGCTGACGGCGCGTTGACAGGCGTTCCATTCCTCGGCGGCGGCGTAGTGGGAGGGAGGCAGGGGTCGCTAGCATCACCGATAGACCGGTGCTCGGCACTGTTACCTCCCTTGGGCCGAACCAAGGCATCTCTAACCGCTTTGGCATCTACAAGATTGAATACAATCTCTATGTGCCGCTGCTGCTCAAGTAGGAAACATAAGTAGATTATCATCTGACAGGGCTCGAATCCGGCCAAGGCAGGTTAGGCTGCGCAGCAAACAGGCGAGTACCGCAAATGGACCAGGATAGTATTGCACAGCGAATCTTCTCTGTGAAAAGGATCGCTTAGCTGCAAGTAGCAAACTAAATGTGAACGCAGCAATCCTGCCGGTCGATTCTAGATTCCCGGCATATTTGGCGGGTGTGCTGGTTGGGTGGGGTATCGCCTAAACTATTGTGGTGGATGTTCATGAAATAGTGGGTTGATATACTCTATCCATTCGTCTTGCGTCAATAATAGCAACCTAGTTAAGTTGACCTGCCGCAACCAACCACTATTCCAGCCATCTAGGCAGAGGTAGTCAGTGATGAAGCTATTTAACTTACGCACGAATTCTCTAACTAGCTGCTTAGCGGATACCCGGCAGCGCAGCACAATAAAAGGCTCTTCCACTGCAGCATCATCGCTTTCTCGGAAAAAATCAAGAGCATTATCCTCTTCGGATGTTATCGTAAAGTCAAGTTTATCGACCCCAACTTCTTCCACCGTTAGCGTTTTGACGCAACCTTCCTCGTCGATATCTAGTGAACAGGGATAGCGTCCTTCGGCAATGGACTCAAGCCATTTTTGCAAATCCAGAAAAGGGTCTTCTACATCCGATAGATGTATCGTAACACTCTGTAGATAGGCTGAAGTACAAATCCATAACTGGATCCAGCCGTACTGAGCATAACTAAAACTAACGGTTACTTTGCCATCCCACGCGCTATCACTGTAATCACTACAAGCTGATAGACGTTTATATTTGGCACTCGGGTGGTAATACGACAATTGATCCTCCGAATATAAGCAACTAGGCCTGCGTGTCTTGGATACCGCTAACTCTCAAACGGCACGATTCATCCAACGCTCTGCTAGTGCATCAGCGTATGCAGGTGTTGTGTATGCTGCGCCGGCTGCGCCTGCTGCTGGCGGATGGTGTTCCAGGCGGCAAGCAGGTCGGACGGAATCCGTTCGGCCGGATGTTCGGCTTTGCGCGCCATTTTCAGCGCGCCGCTGGGGCATGTCGTAACACATAGGCCACAGCCGATGCAGCGCTCGCTCTTGAGCATCACCCGATCGCCGTCCGCTGCCAGCGCTTCCATCTGGCAGCGCTTAAGGCATGTCCAGCAGCCGATGCAGGCATCCGCATCCAACTGGCCGGCAAAGTCATTGACCACCGCGTCCGCCGGCCTGGGCATGCTCTTGAGCCCATGCAGCACCCCGCAGCAACAGCCGCAGCATGAGCACAGGAAGGCGATATCTTGCGAATTGCTCGGTTCCAGCACCAGGTTGGCGGCATTGGCCCGCGCCAGGATGGCGCGCGCCTCATCCCGCTCGATCGCCCGGCCGCGTCCGGTGCGGGCATAGTATTGCGCCCATTCGCCGAACATCATGCAACTTTCTTCAGGCACATCGCAGCCGTGCCCCGCTATACGCGCACGCTGTCGGCAGATGCAAGGCGCCACGGCAAAATGCTCCTGCGCTTGCAGCAGAGCCTCGACCTGCTCATACGGCAGCACCTCCAACCTGGTCTCCAGGCTTTCACCTATCGGGATCACTCGCATCTGGGGGATTGTTGGCGCCATTTGACGCTGCTTTTGACTGGACCAAAAGGCCTCGAGATTGCGCCGCAGCTCCGGAGTCAGGTTGTTGATTTGCAGCTCGTAAATCCCAAACGCAAAAGGGATCGCCCGGTAGAGGGTGGGAGCGCCTTCCGCAGCCACGGATAAGATCAGCCCTTTTGCGGCCATGCCCTCCAGGAGCTGCGTCGTCTCCTCTTCCGGCAGAGCGGCGTGCGCCGCGATGGCCGCGGCCGGCTCCAATTCCAGGCTCAGGCAGGGACCCAACTCGGCCTCCGGCTCGCTGAACAAACCGGCCAGCAGGTTGATATCGGCGTCGCCGCTGGTGGGCGCAAACCCGCCGGGCAAGGTATCCAGAAACTCCGCCAGACGGCGGTAGATTGCTATATTCATCGTTTATTTCAACCAATCGCAGAATTGCCTAGCAGTATACTAATTGCCAGCAGCCAAGGCAACCCCGGCTGCGTGCGGTCGGCTCACATCCGGCGCTGGACGTTTGCTCTCTGTATATGGTAATCTATCATCTAGTCTCGTCAAGGAGCACACTATGAAAATCACCGATCTCAAGGTCGCGGTCATCGGCCAGAACCCGATCGTGCGCGTCTGCACCGATGCCGGCATTTCAGGCTACGGTCCCGTCGAATCGAGCAAGGGCTACCTCAAGCCGCATATCCTGTTCTACAAACCCTATATCCTGGGTGAGGACCCCACGCTGGTGGAACGCACGCTGGCGCGTATCCAGCGCCTGGGCAGTTTTAAGCCGTGGGGCGCGGCCGTGAGCGCCATCGAGATTGCCCTGTGGGATATCGCCGGCCAGGCCGCCGGGCTGCCGGTGCACAAACTGCTGGGCGGCAAGGTGCGCGACCGCGTGCGCATCTATAACGGCGCTGTACGCGAGCCAATGACGGGCAGCTCACCCGAGGATTATGCCGCACACACCGCTAAAATGCTGGCGGCGCGCGAGGGGTTCACCATCGTCAAGCAGGGCATCGCCTACCACTCGGGGATGCCCGCCAATGTGCCGGGCTTTATGTTGGGCGAGCTGCAGCCTGGCGGCTTTCACCCCAACCGCGGGCCGCTGACGGAAAAGGGACTGAAGCACATCATCGCCTGCGTCGCGGCGATGAAGGAGGTCACCGGCGATGCGGTGGGCTTGGCGCTCGATTGCGGCCCAGGCTTGACCGTCGTTGACAGCATCCGCCTGGCGCGCGCCCTCGAGCCCTACAATGTCATGTGGCTCGAGGATATGATCACCGGCGACTATACCCCCTATGTATCGCCCAAGCTCTTCCGCGAGGTCACCTCCAGCTCGAGCACGCCTATCCACACCGGCGAGCAGATTTACCTGCGCGAGAATTTCGCCGAGTTGATCGAGTCGCACGCGGTGAATGTGGTCGGTCCTGACCCATGCGATGTGGGCGGCCTGGCGGAGCTCAAGTGGGTGGCCGAGTACGCCGACCTGCACGGCATCCAGGTGGCTCCGCACGGCGTCATCGACGGGCTTTTCGGCCTGGCCGCGCTGGTGCAGGTTTCGGCCGCACTGCCGCCCAACTATATCGCCTTCGAGTACCCCATCGGCAACCCGGCCTGGTGGTACGACATCGTCGAGGGGTTACCCAATCCGGTGGCTGTCGACGGCTTTGTGACGGTGTGGGATGCCCCGGGATTGGGGATTCGCTTCGATGTGGATAAGGCCAGCGCCTATCTCAAGCCCGAGGATGCTGGATTCTTTGATTGATGCCAGCAGCGTGGGGCAGTTTTAGGACACGCAATACACGAAAAGGTGCCGTATCCCATGGAAGCGCAGCACCCCGCCGCTTTTAGATAGATGGCGAAGCTTGCTTGTGCGTTTGGAGCTGCATCCGCGCGTTTACTATAGTATGTGCAGCCAATGTAATGCCACGGCGGGGCGCCAAAGGTAAAATACAGAGCCAACCCGCGAGTAGTTCGAATGAAATCCATCCGCAGTACACCGATTACCTGAATGGATGTGCGGCATCTGCGCAATGCGTCGTCCACGCGATGATACGTTGCCCTAGTTTGGAATCCAGGCGATGCGGTGACGCCTTGCCTCGATTGCTGTGAGCCAAACCTGCCGCTCCCTTCGCTCGGTAGGCCCTGATGAGACGCCTGATTTGCCGTACAGATAAGCCGAGTCCCTGAGAGGCTTGTAGCACAGTCTTCTTCCCGTCTTCTACTTGAATCATCTCGGCGCGCTTGAGCGCTTCTACAGTCATTGTCACCATCTTTTTTCATACGGTGACATTTTCACTGAATAATTAACTGGTGACACTTGCACTTGCTAATAACAAGAATGAATGCGGCCTATTGACAAAGGAATCGGCGTATTGTATGATATTTTAAACTGTATGGGATTCAAAGATGAACCTATAGCCAAGTTTCGCTTATTTTTTGGATCACGGCCAGGTATTTGAAGGAAGGAGGTAAATACCTAAAGAAGCGTTCTCCGACAGGTCTACCAGTGTTTTCTATTGTTATCAAGGAGGAAACAAATGAAACGCGGCTCGTACCTGCTAGCTAATTTGTTGCTCATCGTCACCCTTATTGTGGGCGTTTATGGTTGCAGCGCCCCATCTACCACTGACATCGAATACGATTCGAGCTCCCCTGTTGTCGTTTGGATCGACGCCGCCCGCAAACCTGCTGCCGACAAGTATCTGGAAACGCACCCCGATAAAGCCAGCCTCGTCACATTTGAAATTGTGGACCGCGGCGAACTCGCCGCCAAGGTGTTGTTGTTCAACAACGCCGGCAGTGGTTGGCCTGATGTGGTCTTTGCTGAGCCCAGTATCGTCATGTATAACGCTGACGAGGCTCACGATCTGCCCATGGACTTAACCCCGTGGGTCGATAGCAAAATTATCGATCAGTTCGTCCCGGGTGCCCTGGATTCGTGCTACAAGACGACCGATGGCGTCAAAGAGCTGCTGTGTCTGCGCAACGACATAGCCCCGTTGGTATTGTGGTACAACAAGACTCTTATGGACGAGTTCGGATATAAAGTACCCACCACCTGGGAAGAGTACGTCACTTTGAGCGATCAGGTCGCAAAGGAGCACCCAGGCTATTACATGGGTTCTACCGGCTCATCCGAGTACAACTACTTCTGGCCCAGCGGCTGCCCCATGGCTCACCAGATTGACGCCAACACGGTGCATATCGATACCAGCGATCCCAAATGCACACGTGTAACCCAGATGATCGACCATATGATCGCCAACGGCACTATGTCCAAGTACGGGCAGTTCGACCCGAAGTTCATCGAAATCGCCAATAATAACAAACTGCTGATGATCCAGGCTGCCAACTGGTTCGGCGATTTCGTCTTTGGCGGCAAAGAGGACAGCTCCTACTATAAGACATCTGAACACCAACTGGCTGCTGCTATGCCGCTAAAGTGGTCTGAACAGACAAACGAGTTTAACGGCGCCTGGGGTGGTTCAGCATGGCTGGTCTCGAAGCACACCAAGAACCCCGAACTGGCCGTCTCAATCGCCGTCTATATGACCACGGATATCGAGGTTGGGAAACTGGTCGGCACGATGCCCGCCTACGGACCAGCCGCCGAGGAATGGAAGAAAGGTATGGATGCAAATCCGCTTTACGCTATGAATCCATACGATGTTATGGTTGCGGCGTCAGCGGCCATCAACACGGAATTCACCGATGCTGTCCGCTACAGCCTAAGCGAAGGTATCAAGCCGTACACCACTGCAATCGAGCAGGATCAACCGACTACACCTACTCTTCCCGATTGCGAAACGCAGCTCAAGATCCTGGCTGAAAAAGAAGGCTACAAAGTCGTAAAGACAGCTCCGTAAATGCCGTAATTTCCTTCCAGACTCACCCGCTCATTCCCCCTTCATAACGAAGGGGGAATGAGGAATAAAATACTATAGGAGCCACTTATGGCAGCCAAAACTGAAGCACTAGCCGTAAAAGCGACTGCTCCACGCCGGCATTTACGAATCCATCCGGCATTTCTGTTCCTTACCCCCTACCTGGCAGCGATGCTGTTATTCTCGCTGGGCCCGGCGCTTTATTCGCTGCTGATATCGTTCGCAACCTTTAAAAAAGGCGTGCCGGTGTTCTTCGCTGCCGGTTTGGATAATTACATTACTGTCTTCAAAGATCCTTTCCTGTGGCCCGCCTTCTGGAACGTCATCAAGTTCGTGGCCATCTCGGTTCCCTTCGGGATTATATTCGTCGTTTTCCTGTCTCTTCTTTTACATGCGCGCGTATCTCATGCCTCCAACGCCTTCCGTACCCTGTACTTTATTCCAGCCGCCGTGTCTGGACCTGCCCTGGTCTTGGTATTCCTATTCACGCTCAACCCGGATCTGAGTGTTTTTAGATCCTTTTTACATATGCTTGGTTTCGTGGATATCAAAGAGGTCGTCAATAACAACTATGCCCCGTTCGTTTTTACCTTGATGGGCTTCTATGTAGGAGCCGGGTCTTGGGTCGCCATCTTCTATGGCGCATTACAGGGCATCCCGGAAGAAATTATAGAAGCAGCCATCATTGACGGCTGCTCCCCTTTGCAGTTGGCCTGGTTGATTAAACGCCCGCTCATCGGCCGCTACATCGCCTATATGGCTTTGAACGTGTTGGCCGGTAATGTTCAGCTCTTTGTCGAACCGCAGTTGATGAGTACCGTTACAGCCACTATCTCTAAAACATATTCTCCCAACTTGCTGGCATATGATTATGCTTTCAAACGCGGGAACTTTGGTGCAGGAGCTGTAATCAGCGTGATGATGATGATCATCGGTGTGACACTTGCCTATGTCGTGATCAAGTCAACCAATTTCTACTCCATCGAAGCATAGCCAGCCAGGAGAGAACCCCTATGCAAACCACAGAGTCCAAAGAGAAAACCCCCTTACAGCGGCTGGTCTTTGCGATCTTTGGCCGACATCCCCGTCTCAACGGTATGACCGGCATCGGGGAGGTCATACGCTGGGCGATTCTGCTCATCTTTGCGGTATTCTTCATCATGCCTTTGGTGTTTCTTCTCATCGGACCGACCAAACCCTACACAGCATGGTATGACCGCAGTTTATCGCCTTTGCACATCGGTTCTTTGAGTGGTTATGTCACGGCCTGGAACAACATCGCTATGTTTGGTGAGGGTCTGATTGGAAAATGGCTGGTCAATTCGCTCTGGTATTCCGCAAGCTCGGTCCTCCTTTCAATTGCTATCGCCATACCTTCCGGCTATGTCCTGGCAACGATGCGCTTCAGGGGACGACAGGTAATCATGTGGCTGACGCTTATCTCGATGATCCTGCCAACTTCGACCCTGGTATTGCCCCTTTTCCTGGAGATGAGCGCTGCTCACTTGGTCGATACTCCCTGGTCCGTCATTCTGCCTTCCGCCTTTTATCCCTTCGGGGTTTATCTGGCGTATGTATATTACAGCACCAGCTTACCTAAAGACCTGCTCATGGCTGCCAAAGTGGATGGCTGTAACGATTGGCAACTTTTCTGGTATATCGGATTGCCAATGGGACGTGTGCTGATCGCTACGCTGGGTTTCCTCACCTTTAATAGTGCCTGGAATAACTATGTCCTGCCATTCTATATGTTGAACCATAAAGAATTGTACAACCTGCCACTAGGGATTGCCTCCCTGATGAATGCCCAGGCGGGCTCACCGGGATTCTTGCGCGAGCTGCCCATCAATGAGCCAGAAAAGGCTCTGGGCGGCCTGATCATGATCATCCCGGTCGCGCTCATCTTTGTGTTTGCCCAGAAGTATATTGTATCCGGCTTGGCTGCTGGAGCAGTAAAAGAGTAAGTAGTCTTTATCCAGAGTGAAAAACTGACGGTGAGAAATCCGTCAGTTTTTCTTATGCGCCTTTTGCCGCGCTGCTGCAGATAGTAAAGGCAGCAATGTCCGTTTCACCAGAAAGGAAAAGTTGCCGCGGAGCCCCTCCGGAGCAGAGTAGTAGAGAAGCATAACAGGCTATTTATTGTAATTAATAAACTTTAGCTTGAGGCGCTCCACTGTAGTTCGCCATTTGGGAGTTGTCGGCTTGCAGATTGAATTCTGGTTCCCAAATAAGCCGATCTCTTGGACAGCCTTTTGCAGCGGGACGGTATCGAGCCAGCGAACGGGCACAAAATACTCGCAGCGTTCGGGGTCATCGATATAGTTCCGGAGATACGTGCCTCTTTTAACGACATCAAGGACAGGTATCTCCCCGTTGGGTGTTGTCACCCTAAAGGTTGATGCAGGTTCGCGCTGGCCGACTACTACGCCCACACCAACATAGCCTATTTTGGGTATGTTAACCCAGATGCGGTCGCCTCTATTCAACAGAAGCAAGGTCCGGCTGTACCAGGCGCCGCCGCCCGCACTGATGAATCCATACTCCACGGCATCCTGCCAAGAGCGTGCATTATCATTTAAGCCGAAGGAGCAATAGAATTCGCCATTCCATGGTTCACTTTGCTCCTGCAGGCTCACTGTATTTGCCTGGGTATGAACAGGATCAAGCAGCCAGGTACGGCTGAGCAGCTTATCTTCCCCATTTTGAAAAATCTGGAAGCACAACACATTAAGGGGAATATCTCGTTTGTTAAGATAGGAAACGATACGCTCGGTGCTGTCGTCGAGAGATGAAGCGACGATGATTAGTTTATGACTCGTATTGATTGTTTCTTCATCGAGAGGCGTTCCAAATCGCTTACGGAAATCATCGGACAGATTGCCGTTGGGCTTATAACGGCCGTATATCTGAGCGATATCCTCAGACTCAAGTGCTTCCATCCAATTAGCATAATCCAGAGTCTGGGCGACCACATCGCGCGGGGTTCTGTTTCGTTTGAGCTCGATGAGCACCAGGCTGCCGTCCGGCTCGATCGCCAGTAAATCAATGCGCCCGCCGTATCCCGTATCTTCCTGGCATCCTATCAGCATCCAGTCCTCTGAAAGCAGCCTCGGTTGAGCGACAATCATGTCTTCGAGCTGCTGTTCGCTATCAAGCTGCGAACCTGCCAACTGCTGAGGCTGCTTGCCGACCCTCCAAAGAGTACTTACGATAGGCATTACCATTCTCCTGTGACGATGCGATATGGATGTAGAAAATGATCTCTATACCAGCAAATGCGCCACCTGGGCCCGGGTGGGCATGCTGGTTTGTGTTCCGGGCGTCAGCACGGTTTGGGTCGCGATACGGCAGGCCCACTGCACCGCCTGCGCCAGCTCGCGTCCCTCGCCGATAAAGCAGGCCAGGCTG
>JAJFUJ010000217.1 GCA_021372475.1 Chloroflexota bacterium
TGCCGGTGGATCCGGCGCTGGCGATTAACGCCCGCTTCGGCGAGCTGGCCAAGTAAAAGAAATGGGTGAGAGGCGGGCTTGCGTATGCCCGCCTCCGTGTCTCACGCGGCGGGAAGCCAACCAGCACGTCATTCCCGCGCAGACGGAACCCATCCTGAATCCAGTCACGTCACTCCCGCACAGGCGGGAATCTATCCTGAATCCAGTCACGTCACTCTCGCACAGGCGGCAATCCATCCCCAAATCGTTTGTGGTTATTGGAATCCAACACTAGAATCACCACATCACTTGGATTGATGATTAATCTTGCCATATATAGTGTTAGCTTTCTGAGCGATGCCCGTCACAAAACCATGACAGAATGGCTGATAAGGAATCCGCGTGATAATGCGCAAGAGCGTTGCGCGAATCGCTCATCAGTCACAGATAGACGTAAAAAAGACGCTCTCTACCAATCGAAATGGTGTATACTGTATTTATCAATACTCCAGATGCAAAGAACTGCTGCTAGCATCTATCTCTGACAGATGCGCGATAGATGAGGAACAATCTGGTCATTGTTCCATCCGGAAGGGGGTGATCGGAGCCGCACTGAAAGACATCCGACTAGCGATGAGTTATTTGCACCGTGGCCTCCACCTGTGCCCGTATAGGGCTGGTTCATGTAAAGGAGCATTTCCCATGGCTGATGAAACCGCATATGCTGCTCGTCTAGAGGTCGACTATCCGGAAAAGTTTGACAAAGTGACGACCGCCTTCCGATTGCTTTGGATTATCCCCATTGCTATCATTTTTGGGCTTGTCTCGGGAGTCGGCCAAGTCACCAACACGGTTGTGCTGAACCAAGCCGGTGAGGTTGTGGATAAAACCCGAGAAGCGACCAACGGGGTGTTGGGTGGCCTGGCGGTCGCCACAGGATTGATGATCGTCTTCAAGCAGCGCTACCCGCGCTGGTGGTTCGATTTCGCCCGCGAGTTGACGCGCTTCGGATACCGGGTCGGCGCTTATTTCTGCCTGCTTACTGACCAATACCCGTCGACGGTCGAGGAGCAAGCTATCCACCTTGAACTCGACTACCCCGATGTGCCAACTAATCTCAACCGCTGGATGCCGCTGTTCAAGTGGCTGCTGGCGATCCCGCACTATATTGTGCTGTGCTTCCTTGCCGTCGGCGCGCTCGTAGCTGTGATATTGGCCTGGTTTTCCATTTTGTTCACGGGCCAGTATCCGAAAAACTACTTTGACTATGTCGTCGGCGTCGGCCGCTGGGGACTGCGGGTGAATGCCTATGCTTTCCTGATGTTGACCGATACGTATCCGCCGTTCAGCCTGCACTGACACCGGTCAGCGGTGCCAGTATTTGTTGCCCCGCGTCGCTGACGCAAATCCGCGAGATGGAAGCTGACCAAGCAGAGGGAGAATTGGATGCAAGAGGCGGGCTAAGCGCTACCCGCCTCTGTGTCTCATGCGGCAATCCATCCAGTCATGTCATTCCCGCGCAATCGGGAAGCCATCCGTGAATCCAGTCGCGTCATTCCCGCTTGCACGTTAGTGATAGCCGGATAGATTTCCGCTTGCGCGGGAATGACGTACCCATGATTTTTAATTTATTCCCACCTGTACGTCATCCCACAGCCTTGTTGTTCGTTCGGACGCCGGATGAACCCATAACGTTCGTAGAAACCTTCCCTGCCAACCGCCGCCATCAGGCCGATTACGGCACCTGGCTGGGCCTGCACCATGATCCAAGCCATCACACGCTCCATCAGGGCGCGGCCGATCCCCTGCTCCTGCCTGGCAGGCAGCACGATGACATCCTGAATATAGAATACCAGGCCGCCGTCGCCTACCACGCGCGCCATCGCCACCAGTCTGTCTCCGGCGTAAGAGCAGACGCTGTAAAGCGAGTTGGGCAGAAACCGCTTCACCGCCGCTTCGCTAAAAGTGCGCCAGCCGACTGCGGCGCGTAGGCAGTTATAGTCGGCAGGGGACGGCAGTTTATCGCAGATCGTGCATTCCATAAGTTGCTCCTGGGATCAGGTAACGACAGCTCAGCCAGGCTGCGGCGGTTGAGTCGCCGTCTTGCATTGGTTATAATCGCTCCATGCGCAAAGGCAAAGGAGCGCCTAGGCAAGCTCACATATATATCAGTTGCAATTTATCTCCAGGAGGCACTCATGCGTGAACCGCCGTTCAAGGGCAAATCCGTCGTCATCACCGGCGCATCGAGCGGCATCGGCCGCGAGCTGGCGTTGCAGCTTGCCCGCCAGGGCGCCAGGCTGGTGCTGGCGGCGCGCCGCTCCGACCGATTGGAGGCCCTGGCGGGCGAGTGCCAGGCGCTGGGCGCGCAAGCCCTGGCGACCACCACCGATGTAACGATCGAAAACGAATGTGCGAAGCTCATCGCCCGCGCGGCCGATGCATTCGGCGGCATCGATATGCTCATCAACAACGCCGGCACAGCCCAGTTCGCCGGCCTGGCCGACCTGCCCGACTTGAACAGCTTCCGGCGGGTGATGGATGTCAACCTCTACGGCACCGTGTATTGCACCTTCTATGCCCTGCCGCACCTCACCAGGTCACACGGGCGGCTCGTTAACATCGCCAGCCTGGGGGGATTTCTCGCCGTGCCCGGCAGCAGCAGTTACGCCGCCAGCAAGTTCGGTGTGGTCGGGTTCTCCGATGCCGTGCGCATGGAACTGGCCTCCAAAGGAGTGTCCGTCACCCTGATCGGCCCATACTGGGTGGTGACCGAGCTCAACCAACATACCGTTGACCAGTTCGGTCTGCCGGACCCCGCTGCGGGGCAGGCGGTATACACCAAACGGATGATGACGGCCGAGCGCTGCGCCGAGATTACCCTGCGGGCGGCCGCGAGGCGCAGGCGCCAAGTGCTGATGGGCCCCGGGCTGCCGGCCGCGGTGGCCAAACTGCTCGTGCCCGGCTTTACGGACAAAGCCACCATTGCCATCTTTTTACGCCCGGCGCTGGAGCGCATGCGCAAACTGAGGGGCGACGTCCCGTTCGATATCTAGCGCTGGGCACGCTCACCCTCAATGATGCCCTGCGCAGCGAGCCAGCGCTCCGTTTCAGCGGTGTTGCGGAAGCGCAAATACACGGCGTGCGGATTAGGTTTCTCAGTAAAGAGCTGCGCATACAGGCACCGACGCTTGCGATATACCCTGAGCACGTACAAGAACAGCGAATCGCGGCTGAACAGCGCTCCGCGCAGCGTCTCGCGGTTGCCGTTCCACAGCTCGGTGCGCCGGAATATCCTGCCCCAGGTGCGCCGCCACAGCCTGCTCAACACAAAAAGGAGCGGGTAATCGAGCCAGATGATGGTATCGGCGGCCTGCCAGAGCGTACTGCGCAGCACTGAATAGTTGCCATCCGCCACCCAGGCGGGCGCGCTGCCCACAATCGCTTGCACCTTGGCCAACAGCTCATCTTTTGGCGCCATTTGCCAACCCGGGCCCCAGTTGAGAGCGTCAATTTCGATATGGTGGAAACCGTAATGCTCCGCCAGGCGCGCGCTGAGGGTCGTCTTGCCCGAGCCGGAGAGTCCGATGATATAGACGCGGCGCATCGTCCGCGTCGATGCGGCTGGCGTTTGTCCATGGGCGGGCATGGTTCCTCCCCTTATGTGTCTTGGGGTGCATGTAAGCAAGAACACTTTTCCATACAAACATGCGGCGCTGCCGGAGAGCCCACATTGACCTGTGCCATGCTGCCGGCTGCGCCAATACGGCCGGCAATGCCGATAAGTTGATGGCAGGCGCGGGCAAGCGTTCGCAGCATACGCACTTGCGGATAATTTGGACGCAGACGATGAATACCCGGCCCACGGCTGAGATATGGTCACCCAGAGCGGATCCTGGAGACCCTGCTGGCGCTCAATTTCGACGGTGCGCTGCACATCGAATTCCGCAATATAAGGACGCAGCGCCTTTTCAGGGCTGCCAGGCATCCCTGCGCCGCCATTGGCC
>JAJFUJ010000234.1 GCA_021372475.1 Chloroflexota bacterium
TCGCCGACGCATCGTGCTGGAAAACGACGACCGCTGCTTTAGTGCAGCCGAGGTGCTATCCATCAACGAACGGTGTGGGGTGCCGCTGGTATTTGATTGGCAGCATCACCAAATACTAAATCCGCAGCGAATCCCCTGGCAGGAAGCATTGTCACGCTGCATCGCCAGTTGGCCGCACACCGCAACGCCTAAAATACACTTCAGCTCACCCCGTACAGAGCTGCGTAGCGAAAACGGCCGCATCAAAGTTCCCAGTTGGACAGAACACAGCGATTATGTGCAGCCTTTTGAGTTTATTCAGTTTATGCGCAGCAGTGATGAACTAGACTTTGATATCATGCTGGAATGCAAGGCTCGCGACCTGGCACTACTCAAGTTGCGCCAAGATCTGCGGCGTTTTGCGCCGGATTTAGCCGTAAATTAACAACGGGGCGGGGGTATTCCCGCCCCGTTTGACAGACAATAAAACCGCTCAGCGCGCTCCACAGGCCTGTAGGCAAGCCTGCATATGTCCACGGGATTCCGCTGCAATCACACAACACTGCTCGATACTATACTCCTTGGCGCCAATCACCTCGAGATCCAGCGGCCCGTTATAACCATTCTCATGCAGTACGCGGATGTAGCCGACGAGGTCGATATCACCGCGGCCGTTGGCCTGCAGCTCCGGTTTGCCGGGGCCCTGCTGCCGTCCCTTGCAATCGCGGATGTGCACATGCTTGACACGCGAGATGACCGCTGCGATAGCCTCAACCGGATTTTCACCGGCGCGGTATATATGTGATGGATCCATATCGATGCCAAAGGCCGGCGAGGAGAGCTGTTCCATGGCACGTAGTGTGGTGGGCGTATTGTATATACAAGCGCCCACGTGCGCCTTTACGCATAAAATCACGCCATAGTGTTCAGCCATCAGCGAGAGCTTGCTGAGCGAATCGAGAGTCGCTTTGAAGCTCTCTTCATCGCCCGTCTTGCCGCCGGGGCCGCAGTTAACGATAGGGATTCCTATCTCAACGGCCGCTTGAAAAGCTTTCTCCATAGTAGTGGGATCCTGCGACGGTTGTTCCATCGCAAGCAGCTCAAGGCCATAGTCCTTTGATAAAGCCTTTATTTCGTCAGCGACAGCCCGCCAATTATCGAGCACAAGGTGTTCGCTCATCCCGTTAATGGCCGAGAGCTCGATGCCGTCGTATCCGGCCATCGCAATCGCCTTGAAGGCAGTTTCCATGTTGTGCCCGCCGAACAATACCGAATTCGCACCCAATTTCATCTCAGCACCTCCTGATGCCCATAGCTACTTAACCTTTACGATGGTGCCCGTATTGAGCGACTCGATAGCCGCTGCAATAACCTTCTGGGCAGCAAGCCCTTGCTCGCCCGAGCCGTCAATCTCTGCAGGGGCAACTCCAGCATCGACTTGTTCAAGAAAACGGTGAATGCGGTTCTTGAAGGTTTCTTCAAAACAGGTCATCCCGCCAAAGATCGGGTTAGAATAAACCGTCTTTTCGAGGTTACCCGCCGGATATAGCGTCGCTTCGCGGTACATATCGTCGATGACAAAACGCCCCTTGGTTCCGGCCACCTCACAGCGTTCCATCGGATGGCCGCGCTCTATATCATAGCTGCCCGTCAGCGTGCCGACGCATCCGTTCTTGAAGCGCATATTGAAGGTGGCGGTCGACCAGATTGTGCGGCCGGGCGCCTTGGTAGCGAAGCAGGAGACAGCCTCGACATCACCACAAAAGT
Organism: Chloroflexota bacterium; assembly: GCA_021372475.1. Lineage (GTDB taxonomy): Bacteria > Chloroflexota > Anaerolineae > UBA1429 > UBA1429 > JAJFUJ01. Next base: position 1,747 of record JAJFUJ010000234.1, read on the forward strand.
AGCGCATGACGTCGATTGAATGGGGATGCAGTGCCTTCAAATGGAAATAAGGCGAGCTCTCGCGTGGATTCATAATCCACAGCGCCATATTGACAAAGAGCAAAGGCCCGATCTTGCCTTCTTCCTGCCAGCGTTTGGCTAGCAAGGCAGCCGGGGTAAAGCGATGGTTCAGATTGATGCCGTAGCACAGCCCCTTTTCCTTAGCCTTGGCTACCATTTCTTCGCCCTTGCTAATCTCATTCGAAATTGGTTTTTCTCCCAGCACATGGCATCCAGCTTCCAGCGCCACCATCGTCGGCAGGTAATGATCGCTGGAATACTCGTACCCGCCGGTGGTGATACTGCAGATATCGGGTTTGACAGCCTTTAGCATCTCTGTTTGCTCATAGAAAGCGGGGACGCCCAGACGAGCGGCGGCAGCATCCGCTCGCTCCTCAATGATATCGCATACGCCGACCAATTCGGCCAGTGGATCGGCTTTATACATATCAGCATGGCGGTTGCCGATGACGCCCATGCCTACTACGCATACTCGCTGCATTCCATCCTACCTTTGCCGGCGGCGACCACTGGAGTCAACCTGAAAATCCGGCGCTTAATGTGATTGGATCAATTGATGGCTACGATGCCCTGCAAAGCAACCCACCTCGGGCATTTCACTAGCTACCCGAGGTGTGATCCTCTGTCCGCAAGCACGCGGCGTGAATCGCCCTAGTACTTGATCGTGACTACCTGGCCAGTCTCCCAGGACTCGATAATCGCTTCAATAATAGTCTGGACGCGCAGCGCGTCCTCAGCTTTGGCATCGATCTCGTCAGGAGCAACGCCGGCGATGTTTTGATCTACCCAGCGGGTGATGCGGCTATTGAATGTTTCGCCAAAGTTCATCATACCGCCGACATAGTCGTAGGTTTCGGTCTCGCGCGAGAAGCGCGGATAGAAGGTCAGGTGCTCGCAAGCATCCAGCAGCACAAAACGTGCGTCTGAGCCCACGACCTCGAGCGTCTCCAGGCCATAGCTCCCGCCGGCATCATAACTGCCTGTCAGGTTGCCGATCATGCCGTTTGCGAACTGCATGTTAACTTGCACATTGGACCAGATCTTGCGTCCCTTGCCTTTTTTGAAGAAGGCCTGCACCTTGCTGACGTCCCCCGCAAAGTAACGCATCACATCGAGTGAATGCGGATGCAGCGCGCGGATATGGAACCAGGGCGAAGTCTCGTTGGGGTTGTTGATCCACATCGTCATTTTGATCATATTCAACTCGCCCAGACGGCCTTCGTTTACCCAACCTTTGGCTTTGAGGGCCGCGGGCGTAAAGCGGTGATTGAGGTCGATACCGTAACGCAGGTTCTTTTGTTTGGCCAGAGCCACCATCTCGCGGGCGTAGGCCAGGTTATTCGAGATAGGTTTTTCGCCGAGAGTGGGGATACCGCCGTTCAGCAGTTCCATCGTGGCCACATAGTGGTCGCCGCCATTTTCGACGCCGGCAGTGCACATGCTGGACGCATCGATCTGGATACCGCTCTTGAGCATATCCTGGATCGAATAGAAGGCCTTTGCGCCGTATTGCGCTGCGGCTTTATCAGCCTTCTCCTTGATAATATCACATACCGCGACGATTTTGACCTGCGGCAATTTCGAATAAACCCCAAGGTGAATATTGCCGATATTACCGCAGCCAACCACAGCAACTTGAAGCGTCATTAGCGAATCTCCTCTATGCGTTAGTTATTTACGTTCTTCTGACTGCAACTTGGCGGCCTGCTTGGGGTCGCCGATGTGCAGCGTATCATAAGCCTGCTGCGAGGTCTTGAACGGCCCGACGCCCTCTTGTCCGTGCCAGTCGCCCTGCGTATGAATTGGGTTAGGCAGGCCGGTTTCGGCTTCGCGCTTGGCAATAAAGGCATCCATACGAGCTGTAAGCAGCGCCACAAGCTCAGGGTCCTTCTCCGCCAGGTTGTCGTTCTCGCCGGGATCCTCGACCAGGTTATAGAGCTCGACAGGCGGCTTAAAGTGGAAATCGGGCTCGAGGGCACGTATAAGCTTCCACTCGGGGGTGCGCCAGCCGTGTTTGCGCATCCAGGTGCATTCAGTGATATAGAACTCGCTCTCATGGGAAGCGACCTCACCGCGCACCATCGGCATAAGGCTCTTGCCTTCCATCGCCACACCGGGGGCTTCTAGGCCGGCCAGTTCGATGATGGTGGGCAGCAGGTCCTTGTGCTGGGCATAACCGGAGACACGCTTACCGGCTGGCACCAGGCCCGGGTAGCGGATAATGAGTGGCACATGCAGGGTGTTGTCATAGATACCATGGTGGTCAAAGTAGCAGTCATGATCGTAAAGCGTCTCGCCGTGGTCAGAGTTGATAATCACCAGGGTTTCATCCAGGATGCCGTATGACTCGAGCGCATTGAATATAGTCTGGATGCAGGCATCCATATAGGCAACCGCACCATCATACTGAGCAATGACATAGTCTTTATCCGAGATGCCGGGCGGCATCCAGCTCGCGAAAAAGTCGCAGAACGGTTTGAACGACATCACAGGGTCCATTGAGCGATTATTGGGGTCACACTCATTGCCGTGGTAAAAAGCACGCTCGTACGGCGCTGGCGGCAAATAAGGTGCGTGTGGATCCATATGGCGCAGGAAGAGCAAAAAGGGCTGGTCTTGCGCAAGCAGGCGTTCGAGCTCTGGGATAGCCACATCGTTCAAGTTCTGTGCTTTAGGACTGCGGCCCTCATTCCAGCTTCCCCAGCCGGGGAAATCGATGATCGTATCAAACCCACGGGCAGCGGGGTTGCCGCGGAAGCCCAGGTTGGTAGTGGTGTAGCCGTTGTCCTTACAAATCTCGGCCAGCGTGCGCGCCTCCGGACGCATCGCCCCTTTATGGCGCAGCGCTACCACCTGCGTGCCAAATACATCGCGGCCGGTGAACATCGAGGCGTAACCACTCGTGGTCGGAATATGCGGGCTGTAGTTGCGTTCAAAGAGCGTTCCACCTTGAGCGAAATGATCCATGTGCGGGGTCGTCAGGCGAGGATAACCATAACAGCTCATATGGTCTGCCCGCAATGAGTCGATACCAAAGAAAACGATATTGGGTTTCTTGCAGTCACAACAACATCCCATAGCTGATTCCTTTCATACGTATATAATATTAGAATGTTTTTCGTATTCTATGTATATGTATAGGCACTTTGGTCAAACGCGCTCAACATATCGCGAGCTCTACAAGTTGTCAAGCCCTGAGCCATCGCTCACCACCGATATAAAACGGTGTAGCTGATCACCTGCTCGCTGTTCGGCCCGACGCTCACGGTGTAACTCGCCCTGTTGGCCGCTAGCATGTCATACTCCTGGCTGCTGGATAATATTTCAGCATCCTGTGCGCGAAACAGGTTTTCGATCACCTGGATATCGGCCGACTCCTGCTTGTGGTTGCGCAAGGTGATCTCCCAGGTTTCCTGGGCGCTGCTGTCGGATAACTGACGATACTGAACCTGTTTACGCTCAGCAACCAGGTCGAAAGCATTCCCCAGGAACAGCGAAATCGATTCATCCTGAGGAGTATGGTCTATGGTATCCTCGCCAACGAATTCGGCGCTGCCGTCGGTATCCTCCTGGTAGACGCGCACCAATCCCGCTGGCAGCGGGATGCCCAGGCCGTTCGTGACCGAATTCGTAAATTGCAGGCGCACCTGGACATCTGCGCTCGGGTCGGAATAGTCGGCATTATCGCTGATATAGCCATACCCCGAAAAGCGTGGGGTTGCCTCATACACAAATATCTTGGTTGAGGTAACCGCCGGTGCGGCGATGAACTCGATCTGTTTGATTTCCCCCTGGCGTACCGTCACCGGACGCTGCACCTCGTAGAGGTGGTATTCGAAAAAGCTGCGCTCCTGTACGCCGGCATCCGCCTCTTCAGCATAGCTCATTAACGCCCTGGCGGGCGCCGGAGTCAGTTGCTGCACCAAGTTGATATCCCCCGCAACCAATTTGAGCTTGGCATCGGGATAAGCTGCCCCGCTGTCATTCTGCAGCGTAATCCAACCGTTCAAGTCGAGTGAAGCGGAATCGGGGACAAGCAGCACGACATAGCTCGCGCTCCAGCTCACGCCACTCGTCAGGTAAGTAATCCGAATCTGCTGCGTACCTGACGTTGTCGAAGTAACCACCCAGTTTAGGCTGGGACGGGTAATCAACCCGGAGGGAAGCTGAGGGAAGATAAACTCCTGTATCTGGGCTTGCTTGATGACTCTGAGCCCGCCGAGCGTCTCTAATATCAGATCGGAGCCGCCGGAGAGCAGAGTGCCCGTATATTCTCCCCCATTCAAGGTGCGCACGGTAATTTGCTGGTCAATATATCTCGAGAGCAGCTTATCAGTATCTACAAGGTCATACTCATAGTTTTGCTCCAAAACAAGCGTCCCGGTAGGATTAGTGAGGCTGGTAAAATGCACGCTGCCTGGATCTATCTGGGAAGCGATATCGCTTATCTGTATAGCGTTTAGCCCGGCAGCCAGTGTAATCTCCCGGCTATCCTTGACCAGCGCTACATTTTGGTTATACACGGTCAGCTCAAGCGGGGCGCCCTTGCCGGCAACCTGGGTTGCTGTGCTTGGCGACGTTGCAGTTGCGGTTGGCGTTGTAGCAGCAGGCGGCGTTACCGTTAAAGTTGGTGTCGCTCGAGGAGTAGCCGGCATCGATTTGGGGGTGGCCGATACACTAGAGGTGGGGGTCACGTGTAGCGTTGGCGTTACGGTAGGCGTCGATGTAGAGGTACTGCCTTGTGCCGAAACACCTACGGCGAATGATAATATCAACACAAGGATAAGCAAACCATTCAGCGCTACTGCATTGTGCCGCCTCATATTCACCTCCCATATTATCATAAACAATCCACATTATAGGATGACCTCATGAACGTGCAAGCTGCAGCACAAGGTTAAGCCGTGGATTTAGATAATGAGGAACGCTTTGAGGCAAACAATGGCTATGAGAAAGCCCATCAATCCGCCCAAAATCGTCTGCGCTGGTGTATGGGCGCCCAGTTTGATGCGCGCCCATGCCACAATAGGCACCAGCGCCAGCGCTGGAGTTGCACCCAATCCAATCACGCCGACCAGCGCTCCAGCAGCATAAGCTGCACTCGCCACATGCTGGCTGATTTTCCAACGCAAAGTGATAAGCAGGTTGGCTATAGATACCGCTGCTGCTCCACTTAATAACATGATCAGCAGGCGCGGGCCGCGCAAGACGATAAGTGCGATCAGCGGCAGTAGGACAGCCATTAGTACACTGATTACGGGCACGGGCAGCAAGCGTTCATGGCGATTGCGGAGATACCAATCACTAATACGGCCAATACGCAACTCGCGCTGTAAAAGCAGCAGCGGAATCGGAAGCGCCAGCAAACATACTCCTACAGCCCAAATGAGGGCATGATACCAGGGTTTTGTCTCGATAAATGCCATGACAAAAATGATCGGAATGCTGACATAATGAGGCGCCAGGAAGCGCGAGATGATATATGCTGTGCGGCCGTTCCAATTCACCTCGCTGATAATCATGCCCAGCACAATCAGAATACCGCCGGCCAGAACGCGAGCAGTAAGCTGGTCGCCTGCGAACAAAACGCCAAAGATAGCCGCGAAAACCGGCTCAGCGACGAATATTAGGGCTGTGTGGGTCGGCGTGGTAAAGCGCTGCGCCGCCGTCTGCACGCCGAAAGCGAGGGCCGTGGCCAGTAATCCGGTAAATGCTGTGGCAAACCATACCTGGCCGGTCGGCGCCGGGAAGCCAACTCCCGTTATAAAGGATGCAGCAGTTGAGGCAACTGCCACGGTAGCGAGTTGAATCACAGAAAGGAGCAAAGGATCCATACGCGGGGCAAAGGCACCGATGCTGATAATGTGCAGCGCATAGGCCAAGGCGCAGCCAAGCACAATCAAGTCACCAGAGTTGATATTTGCTTGCTCATCCAAGGTCAGGGCTGCCAGACCGAGCACTGCCAGCACTACGCCGATGAGGGTTGTTTTTGCGAGTTTGTGCTTGTAAAAAAGCATCGAAAGCAGCGGTACCAGGATAACCGACAGCCCAGTAATAAAACCCGCTTTGGATGCGCTGGTATAGCGCAAGCCAATAGTCTGAAAGCTGTAACCGGCAAACAGGGCCAGGCCGACGACAATCCCAGCCCCCAGCTTGCGCCAAGTCAGCGTGCGTAGGCGTTTGAAACCCACGATGAGCAGCACGGCAGTCGCCATGGCAAACCGTATCGCCAAAAACGGAAAGACCGGGTAAGCCGAGACGGCATCCTTGACCATGACAAAGGTGCTGCCCCAGATTAGGGTCATTAACAGCAGTGCTAGATCGGCTTTAATTTGGCGGGATCGTGTCACCGGCACTCGTCAACTCTCCAGCTCTCGTCGGATGGTGTGAAACAGGGTATCTGCTTTGAGCTCCTGCAACATATAACATTGACCGCCCAAACGGTCTGCGATTTGTTGAGCGCGTCCTTTATCGAATGCGCGCTGTTCGGTATTAATCACGAGTGAGCGCACTTCAGCGCGCGCCAGCATTTCGGCAATCGCCAGCGTCTCCTCCAGCGGCGGCAGCCCGGTCACTGAGACATTCCCTTCGCCATCGGTCAACAGGACGAGAAACGGCATGGTGTCATGAGCAAGCGTTTTTTCACGCTTAATGACTTCGTAAGCGAGCAGCAGCCCGGCAGATAACGGCGTTTTGCCGCCAACGGGCATTTTGCTCAACACCTTCTGCGCTGCTTCGACGCTGGATGTCGGCGGGAGCACCAGCACCGCCTTGTCGTGTTGAAACGTGAGCATACAGACTCGATCGCGTTTTTGGTAAGCATCCATCAGGAGCGACAGGACTGCTCCTTTGGCGGCTTCCATACGCTCTGAAGCGGCCATCGACCAACTCGCATCTACGGCAAATACAATCAAGTTGGCGCACTTGCGCACGCGCACCTTTTTATGCATATCACCATTATCGACGGTGATGGCAGTAGCGTTATGGGAGCGCAGCGTTTGCTGCGGCGCAGCCGCGCGCAGCGTAGCATCGAAGGCAATATCCGAATAGTCACCGATAGCCAGCACCGCCTGCGTATAGCGCCCGCGTTTATCGGCCTTGGTCATGCTGCGCCGTCCGCTGGCGCGGTGCGGAGTCTTTATACTTGGCGCGGTTAGCGACCGCACCTGGAAACTTGGGCCTACGGATACAGCATAGTCAGTCTGAGCGCTAGCCTCCAGGGATTGGGCATCCGCATGGTGGCTGCGCAGAGGGGCGTTCATTAGCTGAGATGGATGGTCCTTGGACTCAACTGGGGTCAGGGACTCGGTTTTTTTTTAGAAACTCCGCTGCCGGAAGGCTGCAGAGAGTACAAATCCGGATTATCCTGCGCTTCCTCAAGCCGTTGTTCGAGCTTGGACATCTGCGCTGACGGGTCTTCAAATGGCTTGCGGCGCATGCGGTGCGGCAGTGCCAACTCGGCGGCGCCAAAGATATCCTTCGGCTCGATGGCTGTGCGCCCATCAAAAGCAGCCTGTGCGGTGGCGGCCTTTAAGATGACAATATCGGCGCGATGGCCGTCCACCTGCATATCGGCGGTTAAGCGAGCGATCAGCACCAGCTCGTCCTGAGTGAAGGTTACGGAAGGCAACAGCCGCTGCGCAGCCAGGATACGCTCCGCCAGCGCCGCTTCAGCATCACGCCAGCGTTTGCAGAATTGTTCTGGATCTTGCTCATACTGGATGCGGCGCTCCAAAATCTGGACGCGCGCGGCCGTATCGGCTATGCCCTGGATATCGACAGCCAGCGCAAAGCGATCCAATAACTGCGGACGCAGCTCACCTTCTTCAGGATTCATCGTCCCAACCAGGATGAAACGCGCCGGATGTTGGAAAGAGATACCTTCTCGCTCGACGACGTTGATGCCCATTGCGGCTGAATCCAGCAACAAATCCACGACATGGTCATCCAGCAAGTTTACCTCGTCGACATATAAAAGGCCGCGGTTAGCAGCAGCCAGAACGCCAGGCTCAAAATGGCGCTCCCCCAGCTTGATAGCCCGTTCGATATCGAGGGTTCCTACAACCCGGTCTTCGGTGGCACTGACGGGCAGATCCACAAAACGTGTCCGCCGATAGCTGACCGGAAGGGTTTCGCCTGAACGCAGCCTGTCACGGCAGGCATCGCAAAGCAGCTCGGGACGGTCAGGATCGCAGTTAAATGGGCAATCGCTGACCACACGTATCTGCGGCAGCAATGCCGCCAGAGCACGGGCTGCAGTGGATTTGGCAGTGCCGCGTTCACCGCGAATCAGCACACCGCCAATCTGCGGGCTAATTGCATTAAGCACCAGGGCGCTTTTCATGCGCTCCTGGCCGACAATTGCAGTAAAGGGAAATACAGCAGGCACTGAAAAGTCCTCGATAGTTTGTTTAACTAGTATATTGACAGGAGCTTAACGTGTCAATTGCTGGTTGTTTTTGACACCATCCGGCGTAACCGCTAAGATGCCGGCATGGAATCAGAATCCTTACCGGCCGGCAACAGCCCGCGCAGCCTGCTCATCAAACCGGTATCCGGCGATTGTAACCTGAATTGCTCGTATTGTTTTTACCACGACCGCCCTTCTGATCCTTACCGGGATACAGGCCGCCGTTTGATGACCGACGCCACACTGACTTCGCTCATCCAGCAGGGAATGACTTTGAACGGTTCCTATGCCGCTTTCGGCTGGCAGGGCGGGGAGCCGACGTTGGCAGGACTGGCCTTTTTTGAACGCGCAGTTGCCCTGCAGCAGCAATACGGCCAACCCGGACAGATTGTGAGCAACGGGCTGCAGACCAACGGGCTGCTGTTGGATAACTCCTGGGCACGTTTTCTGCGTGAATACCGCTTTCTGGTCGGCCTAAGCCTGGATGGACCGGCGTTGTGGCATGACCAATACCGCCAGACCGCTAACGGCAAACCTACCCAGGTTCAGGTGCTACACGCCTGGAGGTTATTGCAGCGCTATGAGGTCGAGACCAATATACTGACGGTGGTGAACCGCGATACGGCGCGCCATCCTTACGAGATCTATGATTATCTGCTAGATCAGGGGGGCCGTTATCTGCAATTTATCCCATGTGTCGAGGTTGATCCGGCGACAGGGCAGCCCACCGTTTTTTCGGTAACGCCCGAGCTCTATGGCGACTTCTTATGCGCGTTGTTTGACCGCTGGTATAACCACGGCCGCCCGGAGAGCTCCATCCGCGATTTCGATGCCACATTATCCGTTTACCTGGGGCAGTCCTCCCCCATGTGCTGTTACCAACCACGTTGCGGCAGTTATGTCGTGGTGGAATATAACGGCGATATCTATCCCTGCGACTTTTACGTTGAGCAGAACTTTATGGTTGATAATCTGCAGCAAATCACGTTGGAGGAAGCCTTTATAAGCCCACAGGTACAGGAACTGGCGAAACGCAAAGCTTTACCGCGCCCAGAGTGTGCGGCGTGCGCCTGGCTTAACCTTTGCCAACAGGGCTGCCCGCGTTTCATATTCCAAGGCCGGCACTATCTTTGCTCTGCCTATCAACGGTTTTGGGCGCACAGTCAGGCTGCCTTCCGGTCACTGGCGGGGCAACTCGGCCAACCCGATGGCGGATCAGTATCGGCAAGCATAGGCCGTAATGACCCCTGCCCATGTGGTTCGGGGCGCAAGTATAAACAGTGCTGCGGAAGGAAAAGCCGTTGAACGAGATGAACGTCGATACTGTGCTCTATGACTGGGGCGGCGTTTTCCAGCGCACTATTGACCATGCTCCTCGCCAGGAGTTGGCTCGTGAGTTGGCTGTTGATGAGCTAGCACTAGAAAGGCGTGTGTTCGACCACCCGGCGATGGTTGAAGCCAGCCTAGGCAAGCTCCCAGCGGCAGCAGCCTGGCAAAGAGTTATGGAAGATCTGGGCTACCGGGGAGATATGCTTGGGTTTATCACTCGTTTCTTTGCGGGAGACCGCCTCGATCAGCGACTAGTTTCACTCGTCATATGGCAAAGAGCACACGGCCAGCGAGTCGGGCTGCTCTCGAATGCGCCGGAAAGCATTTCGACTGCACAAGGCATCGCGGGACGCTGGGGGGTAGATGGCGTTTTTGAAGCTCAGGTGTTTTCATACCAGATTGGCGTAAGTAAACCGCATCCACTTGCCTTTGAAGCCGCGTTACGCACTCTCGGTGTTAAGGCGCAGCAAGTCGTATTTGTGGATGATATCATCGAAAATGTTAGGGGCGCCGAGGCTGCCGGCCTCAACGCCCTGTTGTTTCGCAACGTAGAGAAGCTTCTGACTGATTTACACGGCCTCGGTCTCTGCGTGCCAGAATACAGCGAGCTTATCTAGGAACGCAGCTCTGCCTGATATTTTTGCGCCACCTGACGGATAATCCTGGCCCGGATTTGGGCCGTCTGTTCGGTCGTCAGGGTGCGGTCGGGCGATTGGAAGGTCAGGTTGAAGGCCAGGCTCTTGCGTCCCTCACCGAGCTGCTTACCGCGGTATACGTCGAACAGCACCACATCCACCAGAAGGCTGCCGCCCGCCTCGTGGATCGTGCGGGCCACGTCGTCGCTGCGCACCTCGTCGGCAACCACCAGGGCCAGGTCTTCGCTCAGCTTGGGCATGCGTGAGATGCCTGTAAACAGCACATCGGTGTTGGCCTGCGCGAGCAAGGCATCCAGGTCCAGTTCCAGCAGGCACGCGCGCGGCGCTTCGATATTGAAAGCTTGGCACACCTGCGGATGCACCTCGCCAAGCACGCCTATGCTGGCGCCGCCCAGGTTGATGCGCACTGCTCTGCCCGGATAAAAGCTGGGATGCGCTTCAGGCTCGAACTGAGTCGGCACTCCCAAACGGCGGCACAGCGTCTCCAGCACGCCTTTGAGATCGTAGAAATCCATAATCGGGCTGTCATTCGTAAGCCAGCTCCTGATATCACGTGCACCCGCCAGTCCAATGCTCAGGCGGCGCGGCTGATACGGTAGCCTTTGGCCAATCGCTGGTAAGTAGACGTTCGCGATTTCGAAAACCGCAACACGGTCTACAAAACGCAGATTGCTGGCCATAGTCTCGAGTGTGGTATTCATCAGTGTCTGGCGTAGATATTCATGCTCTGAGCTGAGCGGATTGGTAAGCTTGATGTACTGCTCGGCAGACGGCATCGTGCGCTCAGGCGTCAAGCAGGCGACGCTCGCCAGGTTCGTCATCGAGTAGGTGATTATCTCAGATAATCCGCAGCCCACCAGGATATCGCGTACGCGCTCTTCCAGCTCAATATCGCGGTTTGGCTGCTGGCCGGGCATCTCTTCATCGATGAGCGTATCCCGCAGCTTATCCAGGCCGTGCAACCGGGCGACCTCCTCGACAAGGTCGGCCGGGATTGAGACATCCAGACGGTAACTGGGCACCACAGTGCGTATCGCGCCGTTCGCCATGATGGTGCACTTGAAATCCAAGGATTCGAGCAACCGCACGATATACGCGGGCTCAAGGTCGATACCCAGCAAGCGCTTGATCTCATGTGCCGGTAGGTCGATGATAGTGGGCACCTGCTTGCCCGGATAGACATCAATACAACCGGAGGCGGGAATGCCTTCAGCTAGCTCATTCATCAAGTCAACTGAGCGCCGCAGCGCGGCCAGGGTCAACTCGGGATCCACCCCGCGGCCGAAACGATAGGCGGCTTCACTGGGGATTTTCAGCACCGTTGAGGTGCGACGGATGTTGATATAGTTGAAATTGGCCGCTTCCAGGAGGATAGCGCTGGTGGATTCGGTAATTTCGCTCTCCAAACCGCCCATAACACCAGCAACACCGACCGGCCCCCCGCCGTCAGTAATCAACAGCATCTCACTATTAAACACACGCTGGTTGCCATCCAAAGTGGACATCGTTTCCTGGTCATGCGCACGCCGGACAATTATCGCTGGCGTACTCTCGCCCGGCAGCGCTCTGACAAGCTTGTAATCGAACGCGTGCAGCGGTTGGCCGAATTCGAGCATCACATAGTTGGTGATATCCACAATATTATTGATCGGCCGCATCCCGGCCAATGTCAGGCGCCGCTGCAGCCACTGCGGCGAAGGCTTGATCTTGACCCCCTTAATGAGCGCAGCGCTGTAACGCGGGCACAGGTCAGGATCTGCAATTTCTACCCTGATCTGGCCCCCGATAGGCTCTCCAACAGTGATATTGCGAGCAGCCGGAACCTTTATCCTTTTCCCCGTAAGGGCAGCCACCTCACGGGCGACGCCGATGATACTCAGGCAGCGCGCCATATTCGGCTCGAGCTTAATATCCAGGATGGTATCACCCCAGTAATCCACTAACGGAGAGCCAACCGGGGCATCTTCAGGCAGAATGACGATACCGCTGTGCTCGTCAGAGATGCCCAGCTCCTTTTCCGAGCAGACCATCCCAGCCGATTCGACACCGCGAATCTTGCTCTTCTTGAGCACCTGATAGCGCAGCTCTTCCGCGTGCCCGTCAATCAGCCTGGCGCCAATGATAGCGAAAACCACCTTTTGGCCGCAGTCGCCCACATGCAGGTTGGGCGCGCCGGTGACGACTTCGAGCGGTTCGGCTTGGCCGTAGTCGACGGTTACGAGCACGAGCCGGTCAGCCTGCGGATGCTGCCGCACCTGCACTACCTGCCCCACAAAAACCTTATCGGGAGCCCAGTCCTGACCAATGGTCCTGATATTTTCCACTTCCAGGCCGCCAAGAGTGAGTACATTGGCCAATTCTTTGGGAGAAAGATCGATATCTACATATCCTTTTAGCCAGCTTAATGGTACCAGCATGGGTTAATGCTCCTTATTCGTGGTGCTGCACTCAGGCGAACTGCTGCAGAAAGCGCATATCGTTATTGAAAAAGTAACGGATATCGGTAATGCCATGCTTTAGGATGGCGATGCGTTCCGGCCCCATTCCGAGTGCAAAACCGGTATAGCGATCAGGGTCATACCCGCCGTTACGCAGCACCTGCGGATGGATCATCCCAGAGCCGAGGATCTCCAACCAGCCTGAGTGCTTGCACATCGGGCATCCCTGGCCCTGGCAAAGGAAGCACTCAATATCCACTTCTGCGCTCGGTTCGGTGAAGGGGAAATAGCTCGGGCGGAGGCGCACTTTACGGTCGGCGCCGAACATTGACCTTGCAAAGTAGGTCAGCACACCCTTCAGGTCCGACATAGTGATATTCTCACCAACGGCAATCGCCTCTACCTGATAGAACATCTGCTCACTGCGCGAGCTAACCTGCTCATAACGATAACATTTACCGGGCAGGATGACCCGAAACGGCTGGGGATAGTATTTGCGCATCGCATATATCTGCCCGGGCGATGTGTGGGTGCGCAGGATCACTCCGGGCAGGTCGGTATAGAACGTGCTCCACATATCGCGCGCCGGATGGTGCTGCGGGATATTGAGGAGCTGAAAGTTCGTATAGTCGTCCTCTACTTCGGGCGAACGCAGGATGTCGAATCCCAGCCGACCGAAGATAGCATAAATCTCCCGTAAGGTTTGGGTGCTGATATGCAGATTGCCAAGCTGCTGCGGGCGTCCCGGCAGGTGGACATCCAGAGCTCCGCGGGTCAGCTCGGTCTCGAGCACCCCCTGGCGCAGCTCTTCGACACGTGCTGTATATAGGCTTTCTAAAGTCATTTTGACCTCATTGGCCACGCGGCCCGCCTCCGGGCGCTGGTCAGCCGGCAGCGAACCCAGGTTGCGTAGAAGCAGTGTCAGCGCACCCTTTTTACCTAAATACGCCAAACGCCAGCCCTCGAGCTGCTCGGATGTCTGTGCAGCCGTTAACTCTGAGCGGGCTTGATTGACCAGTTGGGTTAGCTTCTCTAGCATCTCTCCTCCTTCTGAAATCCAAGAACAACAAAACCGCATCTCCGTCTGGGACGAAGATGCGGTTAGCATACTCCGCGGTACCACCCACATTAGCCGTTGGCAGGCTCTCTTTGCATCGGCGGCCTATGGTCTACAGACTTACCGACTATCCGTTAACGCTGAACTTGCGGAGCAACCTACGCGCCCAATATAGGGTTTCAGCCGTCGGCTCCAGAGTGAACTCCTGCGGATTTCCCTTGAGAGGACTTGCAGTCTTTGATCCTCTCTCCCTGCAAGGTAATGCCCGCGCAATCTCTCTTTCGCAGCCTTTGAGTTGATTATAAGCTACATACTCATTACTGTCAAGCGTTGAGGCCGCGCTCGTTGGTGATCTGACCATCCGCCATACGGTAGGTAAAGGTTACATATGCCTCTGCGGCAGGGTCGTGAGATGTCATGACGATAGAGACCCTTTCCTGCTTGGCAATCGTCTGAAACAGCCCAAAGATGGTGTGAGCGGTCGTCGTATCCAGTTCGCCCGTCGGCTCATCAGCCAAAATCAAGCCTGGCGAATTCACCAATGCCCTGGCGATGGCGATACGCTGCTGTTGGCCGCCGGACATTTCCTGAGGACGATGTTTGGCCCACTTGGATAGGCCAACGAGTTCCAGGCATTCCATCACCCGCTGCTGGCGCTCACGGCGGCCTTTGCCCACCATGCGCATAGGCAGCTCGACGTTCTCAAACGCCGACATAGTCGGCAGCAGCGCGAACGACTGAAAGATAAAACCAATGCGCTCCCGTCGAAATTCAGTCAACTTGCGGTCGGAGAATTGACCAATGTTATTGTCATAAACAAACACATCGCCAGAAGTGGGACGATCCAGGCCACCGATAATATTCAATAAGGTTGTTTTACCTGAACCCGAACGGCCGATAAGCCCCACAAATTCACCCGGATAAACAATGAAATTAACGCCGCGAAGCGCATGCACTTCAAAGTTATCCACTTTATAAGTGCGGACGATATTGACACCATTGATTACGAGCCCATCTGTATTTGCCATCACGATTGCTGCCCGTCCTGTTTTGAAGCGCTGGAAGCGTTTTTGCTCTTACCAAGTATCCCGCGTAGCCCCTTACCGGCATCACTGACTCGCAGCCGCCAGTCTTTGGTGCGCGGCTGCGCCCCCCATTCGTCAACCGCTTCTGAGGCGCGCGCTGCCTGAGCAGTAGTGGTTGCCAGAGCCTGCGCAGGCTTGATGCGGATGCCGTCGTCATCGACCTCGATCTCGACGCGGCCCGCGATTCCCATCTTTTCGAGCATATCGCGCGGTATTTGCAGTCGGCCGGCGGCGTCCACAACCACATACTCATGATAGGTAACAATTTGCTCCGGCGCTGCGGATGGCTCTACTCCAACCCCTTCAGCGGAGTCTTCTTCGGCTACCTGTACAGCTTCGTGAACCCGGCGAACGCGTTCGGTGCTTGTACGTCCATCGCGGATTGCCACGACACGATCGACCTGGTTGGAGACGCGTAAATCGTGAGTGACGGTAACAATCGTCAGGTTATACTGTTGGTTCAGCCTGCGGAATGTATCCAAAATCGACTGCGCCGTAACGGTATCGACCTCGCCGGTAGGCTCATCGGCAAGCAGAAGCACGGGCTTGTTCGCCAAACCGACGGCGATAGCCGTGCGCTGCTGCTCACCGCCGGAAAGCTGATGCAAGCTATGATGTCGCCGTTCCCAAAGCCCCACAGCCTCAAGCAGTTCCTGAGACCAAGCTTTACGCGCTTTAGAGCCTGCGCCGGCGATAATCATCGGCAGTTCGACATTCTCCACTACCGAGAGATATGGAATCAAGTTGCGCGACGGTTGCTGCCAAACAAATCCCACCTTCTCACGGCGATAAGTTGTCAGCGCCATCGAGGATGCTTTGAGTAGATCGATACCATCTACGATCGCTTTACCAGCCGAAGGGCGATCCAATCCACCCAGGATGTTCATCAAGCTGGATTTACCGCTGCCGCTTGGCCCAATGATAGCCATAAACTCGCCGCGCTCGACGACAAGGTCCAGCCCTTGCAGCGCCACGACCTCGAGATCCTGTACCTTGTATATCTTGACCAGATTATCACAGAGGACCATCGGTCCATTGGATGCCATCTTTAATCTCCCCGGAGCCTATGCAGCATACAGCCGCACAAACTTATTACTGTCCGATAACAACCTGCCCTTCAGTCAGTCCCTCTTCAATCTCAACGCGGTCTTCAGTTTCAATGCCGGTTTTGACATCAACTCGGCGCTGATTCCCGTTATCGTCGATTACCACAAATTTACGACCAGAGAAGGTGCGAATGGCTGCGGGCGGCAACCAGAGTACATTATCCTTTTGCTCCAGAGTGACAACCACCTTGACAAGGTCGCCTGATTTTAACTCCAGGTCGCCCGGATCGAACTCGATATGCGTTGCTTTATCGACCTGTTCCGCCGTGGTAGTTGTGCCGGTCGTAGTAGGTGCGCCTCCCCCGGTACCATAGGGATAGGGCATCAATGCAATCCGGCCTACAAGCTCCTGCCCAGGATATTGCGAAAGGACGATGGAACACTCCATACCTTCTTGCATCTTTTCCATTTGAGAGGAAAGCGGTTCAGCTCGAATTTCGAGCTTGGTGTCATCTGAGACAACGAATACTACCGCATAAGCTTCAACCGATTTGCCAGCCGCGGCCGAGACCGATGTGATCTTGCCATCGATGGTGCTCACCACCTGAGTATCAGCCACGAACGCCTTAAGGCGCTCGACCGCCAGCTTGTTGCGCTCGACAGCCTGCTGCAGTTGAACATCATCACTTTGCTCCAGGTGCTGCACATCGAGTTGAGCCAGCGCTACGTTCTGTTCCATTATCGAGAGATCGTATTGTTCAGTATCCTGCGCCTTGGTCGCACGATCGAGACTTGCCTGGGCTGCTTGATAATCCAGGGTTGCTTGTTCGAGAGCTAGTGCTTCTCCGCTGCCCTCGGCGCCGCCAGATTGAGCACGGATATCGTAGCGCCTCTGGGCTTGCTTCAACGCAGCCTCAGCGCGCTGCACATTAATCTGAGCCAGTTTGACATCGATATCGCTGCTGCTCGCGCGCGCTTTTGCTAACTGAAGCTGATTGATTTTTAGAGCTATCTCAGCTCGGGCAACCGAGTAATCCCGGTTAGTGCGGGCTGCATCCAATTCCACAGTAACCGACTGCAAATCGAGTTCGGCTTGAGCAAGCTGCCGCAGCAGGTCGTCGTTTTCCAACTCGGCCAACACTGTCCCGGAAACAACCTCCGAACCGCGTTCGACCATAACCGTCTTGATACGCCCGCTGGTTTTAAAATAGTAGGATTCCTCAACTGCGGGTGAAACGCGGCCAGTAAAGTTTAAGCTATCAACAATCGAACCGAGCTTGACGGTATAAGTAGGCTTTTCTGCGACAGGTTGAGCGGGGATAGGGGTAGGATTCTCATCTGTTTCCGTTGTCGAATTAGAGCCACCGCGGCAACCACTTACAGCCAGCATAGCTGCGATCAAAACAACTGCGAATATAATTCGGAATCGTGACGCCATTTGCGTTTCTCCCTTGAAAGTGATTCTTAAAAACATTACATTGTCTTACGGTTTGAGTATTACCCCTCATTAATATGAAACGACCCTAGCCGGCAATATACCGGCTATGTCTTATACTTGTTTTGTAATGGGAAAAGCGCTTGGACTGAGGATCTGGGAATGATAGTGTCCTCTGGCTAATATTGCCATTATCAGCTATCTAGACAGGTTCACCTTTGACGACTACACGAACAGTTATTTTTACGTCCGAGTGCAGTTTAACATCCACCTTTGTCTGGCCAGCTTCCTTGATCGGGTCTTCCAACATGACCTTACGTTTATCTATTTCTTCGCCGACAACTTGCGACAGCTTATCGGCGATATCAGCGCTGGTAATAGACCCGTACAGCCGTCCCGAATCACCTGCCTTGGCAGTAAATTCGAGCACGATATGTTGCAGGCTGGCTGCTTGGGCTTCAGCCGCTGCTTTATCATGTGCTTCATGGCGAAGTTTTGCCTCGGCGCGTTCAACGAGCGTCTGACGGACATTGTCGCTGGCTGGAGCTGCTAGTCCACGGGGAATGAGATAGTTACGGGCATACCCATCAGCGACCTTTTTGATATCTCCTGCTTGTCCGAGTCGCTTTACTTCCTTAAGGAGTATCACTTCCATGACTGCTTATCCTTCAATGCTGGCATACACTCTTGAACATCATACACTAAAAATGATACCAGCGCAAACCTTATGTAACAGAGGGTGTTGAAAAAGAGGTCTTTCCTTATACTTGCCCACTGGGAAACAGGAAGCGTCATTCCGGCGCAGGCTGGAATCCAGTATTGATCTGATATACAGTGTAATACATCATATAATAACAAGAATAAAAGCAAGACTCAGATGAATTCCTGCTTGCGCGGGAATGATCTGCGAGTTCGCAACCCTGTCTTTCAGACACTACGGTATCGCCTACTGGATACTTTTTCAACACCCTCATGCAACAATAACTCGGCAAACCCAACCAGCTTGCCGAGTTTTCAACGAAAGGCCTACTGAAGTTTATTGCCGCAATTGTTACAAAATTTGCTTCCCAAAGGATTTTCTGATCCGCAATTGCTGCATTTTTGCGTGCCCGATAGTTGGTTCCCGCAATTGCTGCAGAACCTCGCCCCGGCTGGATTTTCAGTATTGCACTTGCTGCATCGGACTGTCACAGCGCCTGCAGCGGCTGCTCCAGCAACCGCACCTGCTGCTGCAGTTCCCGTCTGTGC
>JAJFUJ010000235.1 GCA_021372475.1 Chloroflexota bacterium
CTCGGATGGGTTCCTGCTTGCGCGGGAATGATCTGCGAGTTCGCAACTCTGTCTTTCAGACACTGCGGTATCTCCTATTGGATACTTTTTCAACACCCTCTGGATGGTGGCATTGACAGACGAGTCCGGCGGGTTTTACCAGACTGTAAGGCATGTTACCGGCGGGTACTAGAGGAAATAAAGGATCATGAATTGAGCAAATAGAAGGCAGCCTATTGCGACTACAGCTACCTCCCAAATAAGTTTATGGCGGATAAATTTGGCGCGAGTGATAAGCGTGCCCAATCCGGCAATACCATGCAAATAAACGATAATACCGGTTATCAATACGAGCCAGACCGTATGCAGTTTGCCGGTATCGGCAGGGTTGATTAATCCCAGCGAAACACGAGCAAACTCGCGCCCTTTGATGGAAGCTAAACCCGTAATGAGCTGGAGTGCCAGCAACACAAACAGAACTGGTGAGGTCCAGACGGTAATTTTTCGGTAAAGCTTCGCACGGTTCATCCGCGCCTCCTGATCAGCCACCCCAGGGCATCTGCATATATTCTTCAAACACCTTGTCGTGCAGATCCTTAAACAGTTTCTCGTGGCTGCCTTCCCATTGAGCCAGCTTTTGCAGGGCTTGCTGAGCCTCACCTTCCGTTTTTGTGGCAGCCAGCGTATAGAACTCGGCAAAATCACGTTCTATCAAATAGGCCATGCGTAGAATCGTCACATCGGGTATCATCGATTCGATAATTGTTTGCTCTATCTGCTCCGACTGCGCCCTTGCGCCGAACAGAGACTGGTCTGGTAAAGGCTCTTCTAAGTCGCTGCTGGGTTGGCCACCGCGCAGCTTGACCAGGATAGCTTTGATATAGGAGATATGTTTTTCCTCTTCGGCTGCTAGTTTTCTAAAGATGCCGGCCGCAGTTCGGTTGCCCATCCTGTCAGCGTTGGAGTTGAAAAAAGCATATCCCTCGTATTCCCGCTGCAGCGCATATTCATATACTTTGGCTAAATCCATCGGGGATACTCCCTGATAAGTCATCGGCGGTAGAAGGTACTCTTCCCACCGCCGATGACCGTTTCAACCGCGCATTAAGCAAATACCGCGAACGTTTCGCGCTTGGCCTTGCAAAGGGGGCAGATATCAGGGGCTTCACCTTCGAAGGTGTAGCCGCATTCAGGACAGACCCACATTGTGCCCAACTCGACATCCTTGCCACTTTCAGTTGCTGTTAAGGCTTTGCGGTAAAGTTCTGCATGCACCTTTTCGGCTTCCAGGGCACGGCCAAAGCTTTTTATAGCTGCTTTTTCTTCCTGTAACTCTGCAGTTGCCTTGTAGACGGGGTACATCTCGGCGATTTCGAACTCCTCACCACCAAGAGCTATTTGGACGTTTTGGGCGGTCGGGCCGTAACCAAAGCCTGCTCCAGCCACGTCCGATGCGCTGCCGACTTCGTTCTTAAGCGCCATGAAGTGCGCTGTTGCGTGTTTTTGCTCGGAAAGTGAAATAGCCTTGAACAACCTGGCTACGTTGGCGAAGCCGTCCTTGGCGGCTTTTTCAGCCCAAATCTTGTAGCGCATATGCGCCTGGCTCTCGCCAGAATAGGCGCTCTGCAGATTACTTTTGGTCATGTCTTTCATCGTTCGTCTCTCCAATAATTACGTATTCTTAGCCAATGCGAACCGCTTTTGTACCTTCCCACAAGCCATGAATGTTGCACACGGAAACAGCGTAAAAGACCCCGGAAGTCGTTATCTTCACTGCTGCCGTAACAGCGGGCTGGGTATATACCGGGCCCTGGTTTGCTCCAGCGGTCGATTCCCCATGGGCGGAGAACTCGAAATGGCCAACCAGGTGAGGATTCTTTTCCCCATCCGCAAGAAAATACAGGGTAATCAGGTTGATATGATGCTCAACGGTATTCGGGTGAGGAATCTCTTTGCCGACGCTGGCGGTGACCATAAATACTTCGCCAGCTTTGACCTCATCCGGGCATTCAATTACGGGAGCATGTTTTTCGCTCTTCCAATCTGCTTGTTGTAGCTTTTCGCCTAAAGATGCCATTTGGATTTCTCCTTTTTAATTAACTACACGTACGCCTATACCAAAGGTACCTGAAAACTGTACTATGCTTCACCTCCAATCAAAAGCAGACTATCAATAACACAATGGCCAAATGAGCTAGTATTGGGTAATCTCGCCGCCAGGTATCGACCGCATTCCTCCAAGGTCAACAGGGCGATCGTAACCAGGTTCTATGGTGCCATCGGCCGAATAAGGCCCAACAGTGGGCCAGTACCCTTTGCCACCTTGCGCCTCAAAACGAATGACCGTAATAGCTTTTGCGCCTTTGTATCCGTATTTGGAGGGATAGATTGCGCGTAGGGGCGAGCCAAAGAGCGGCTGCAGCGATTCACCATCCATCTCATAAGCAAAGAGCACACGCGGGATCGCGGTCTCGCTGATGGGCAGGTATTCGTAGTAATCATCAGCGCAAATAAAATGCAGCCAAGTGGCTTCACTCGTCGGGTGCACAACCGCCGCCAAAGCAGCGTAATCGAATCCCAACCATTCCGCCTTGGACGACCAGCCTTCCACACAGGCCATCCTGGATACCTGCTTGATGTTCGGCCAGGTACGAATCTCTTCCAGACTAAATTCACCCGGTTTATCGACCAAGCCTTCCACCCTTAAATGCCAAGTTGAATCATCTACCGGGCTAAAGGATTTATAGTACCGCACATTCCAATTGGGCTTGGACGGTGGGTTGTTCACATTCGTTAATTCCTGAACGTCGTTACCGCCAGCAGTGCCCATATAGCGCGGCGAACAGGCAGCGATTATTGCGCTGATGGCGGCGCTGAGCCAGCCGAGAAAATGCCGACGGGTCAGGAGCTTCATGTTTAGCTCGATTCGAATTCAACACTCACCGACACAACATCCCACAAGTGGGCAAGTTTTTCCGTAATCTCCTCGCGGATATTGCCAGCGAACTGGTTATCCGGTTCCATATCGATAACAATCCTGATGACGCCGTCAGCTATGTCTACGCTTTTTACAAGCTTAGTTCTGATAATATCCAATCCAACGGCCGGATTCATGACGTGCTTGAGGCGGCGCTGCACTACTTCGAGAGTAGTTGGCTCTTTTTCGGCCGCCAGACCGTGCTTTTCTTCATAATTCTGGATGGCCGCACGTAATCCATCGACCGCCAATACGGAACAGTGGGTCTTGATAGGCGGCAGCCCGCCTAATGCGTCTGAAGCCTGCTTCCAGGTAATTTGCTTGGCCTCTTCCAACGTTTTACCAATGGCCATATCGGTGATTATCGAACCGGTAGCAATGTTCGACGCGCAACCGTAGGACTCAAACTTGATATCCGTAATGCTGAGCGTGTTGGGATCGACCTGTAGATAAACAGCCACCATATCGCCGCAAGCGGGCGAACCCTCGATGGCTTTAGCATCGGGATTCTCTATCCTGCCAACATTATGCGGATGTTGAAAATGTTCCATTACAAGTTCACTATATGGTAACGGCATACTTAATCCTTTCCCAGCGGGCTGATAGCTCTCAATCTATCGATAATCTCAGTCAGCGCCTCTGCTGCTCGGATGCCATCTTCCGGTGCATTGTAACGGCCAAAGGAAAGCCGTACGGAACCGTGAGCGCGCTCGTGATTTCCACCGATTCCCAAAATGACGTGGCTTGCTTCCAGCGCCCGGCTGAAACAGGCCGAGCCGGTGCTGACGGCGAAACCGCGCATATCCATATGCAAGGTGATTGCCTCACCTTCTACGAAGCGGAAAGAGACATTAGCATTTTGCGGGAGCCGCAGGGTCGGATGCCCGTTGAGTTGCGAATTCGGAATAGCCAACAGCCTGGCGATAGTGTTGTCGCGCATAGCGGCTAACCCTGCGGTCTCTGCGGGGGTAATCAATTCCACGGCTTTAGCAAAGCCAATCGCTCCGGGAATATTTTCCGTGCCAGCCCGCAGGTTGAACTCCTGGAACCCGCCATCCATCCATTTTGTAAACGTCGTGCCTGTGCGGATATACAGTGCACCGCAGCCTTTTGGGCCATGAATCATCTCCCCCGAGATGGTGACAAGGTCAACGGGTGTCTTGCTGACATCGAGTGGCATCCGAGGGAATGAATGGGTTGCATCAATGTGAAGCAAAACCCCGTGCTCATGGCAGAGCGCGGCGATTGCTGGAGTATCCTGCGCTGTCCCGATTTCCTGATTGGCGGATTGTATAGAAACCAGAACGGTTCCGGGGGTTAATGCATGGCGCAGCTCATCCAAGTCAACTAGGCCGGTTGCATCAGTGGAGAGGTAGGTTACTTCAAAGCCTTCCCTCTCCAATGTGCGCATGCTGTTGAGCACAGGGAAGTCTTCGATTTTACTCGTAACCAGGTGTTTGCCCTTCTTGCTCAAGGCGTGGGCTGCACCTTTGACGGCCATATTGCTCGATTCGGTCGCACCCGAAGTGAACACAAGCTCCTCAGGTTTGGCTCCTAAACGAGCTGCTAGCGATGCGCGGGCATTGTCCAGGGCATCCTTGGCTTCCACGCCCAGTGTGTACCCAAACTGTGAGGTCGCTACGGCATAGGTATCAAAAAAATAAGGAGTCATAGCCTCGAGAACACGCTCATCAAGGCGCGTGGCAGCCGAATTATCTAAATATATATGGGAATCAGACATTTATTTGTCCTCGGTGTTAAGCGATGATCTATTTTAGCATTGTTATCCAATTTAGTCAAGAATTAACCTGTTGCAGCAGCATACACATCGGCTTGATGCGGCATTTGCGAAATAATATAAACCCACAGTGCGATAGCGGGTAATGCTTTGCATGAATGATAAATTACGTTCAACCAACTAGGTGCTAGCGGTATCCAGCGCATGGACATATTGTAAGCTGCCAACCCGTCCGGGTCGATCAAGCGGTAAGGCGTCCATAACGCTATCAACGCATAGATGATGAGCAATACGGGTGAGCGTTTTGTATGATAGAGCATCACAAATACAGGCAGCAAAAGAACATAATGATGCTCCCAGATGTCCCGGTAAACTAGAAAGAAGGTAGTAGTCCAGAGCGCGATGTGCCATAGGCCTGCCTGTTCCCTGGCTCTGAATGAACTCCACAGGCTGATTACGATGACCACGACTACCCAGCCATACAGAATTGTCAAGACTTGAGCAGGTGAAAGCTCAGGCTGAATACTGGCAGCGGCAGCATAGACTAACTGTAAAACGCCCAAATTGCCCAGTTGTGCGCCAGTTGAAATACTAAAATTGCGGGAAAAGACGGACCAGGATGCAGGATATATGAGGAAATAGGGCAGAGTCGTAATGAGAATCCCTAATCCGACAATGACCAGGCCGCGCCAGCGTCGCCAAAATACCCACAATGGCAGGTATAATGCCGTCATCTGTTTCCATAGCAAACTGGCCAGCCAAATCAAGTCATACTTGATATCGGATACAGGTCGAGTTTGCCAGCACAACATAAAGACAAACACCGTCTGCACCAGCGTAAACTGACCCATATATAGTTCCAGGTAGTATGGCGTGTAGAGAAGCCAGAATATGACCAGGATGACACCCTCATTGGCAGTGCTTGCCAACCGCCAGGAGCGCAGGCAGCAATATAACAACAGCAGTTCTAGGAAAATCGCCCAGATCCACAAAGCAGTTACAGGCGTTACAAGGTTAAGGAGAATTCCGAGGGTGAGAGCTGGCAACGGCAGGTAGCGGTAAGGTGTGGAAACTGGCACGACGACGCGGATTACACTACTATCCGTCTCGTATAAATTGAGGCCGTGCAGCGCGTTATTGCCCGCCTGATAAAGCGCATAGAAATCCCAACCCTTGCGTCCGTGGGTTGCGGTAGTGTCAAAGGTATAGCGGTTCCACAATCCAGTGCGCCATGAGACGAGCAAACTGGCATGGAAGATCACAGCAATAACCAATAGAATGACATAACCTGGTTGAGGAGAACTGCGCTTGCGCCAACTCCCTGATGCGGTAGTATTGATTTGTGCCAAGCTTTCTATCTGGTTGATCACACCGGCTGCTGAGTACGCACGGTCTCGATAAAGGCTACGATATTCTCCGGCGGGACGTCGCGCGGGATGCCGTGCGTCGGCGCCACGATATAGCCCCCGTCCTTGCCAATCAGAGCAATCATCTCGTTGATGATGCGGCGCAGCTCCACGGGCCCCACGCGCGGCAACACCTGCTGTGTGCTGATTCCGCCGTAGAACGTCAGATGCCGGCCATACTCGCGTTTACAGTAAGCGACATCCATCACTTCCGGTTGGAAGGTGTTAAAGATATCCAACCCCATGTCAATCAAATCCGGAAACAGCTCTTGCACTGCTCCGCACGAGTGCTGCATCACGTACTTGCCGGCTTGTTTGGCGCGGGCATACATCGCTGCCACGCGCGGTTTGATGAACCGTCGCCACAACTTGGGCCCCATTATGACGCCAATCTGCTGTCCCCAGTCATCGCCAAAGCGCACGCAATCGAAATCAAACTGCAGCAAGTGGTCGATAACTTTGAGATTGTATTCCAGAATCGTGTCCAGGAGGGCGTCCACAAATTGCGGATTGAGAATCATATCACTGAGCAGGTTCTCCATCCCCCGTAAGGTCCAAGCACGCTCGAACATCGAAAAACCCACACCCGCGAAACGGAATTTATCCCGGTTACTGGCGATGAGCTGGCGATATACCGCGGCATTGCGTTCAAGGTCAGGTTCTGGGAAGTGGTAACGGGTAAGGGTCGGTTCGGGCAACAGATAGCTCTGGACGTTACCAATATCTTTATCGATAGTGCGGTTCCAGACGATGCCAAATTGGTCGCGCCAGAATCCTGGTTCTATCTCTATGAAATAACCGTCTTCACAACCAGCGAGGTGGTTGCCGATTTTAGCTACAAAGTTAGGATCTTCCAGGTAAGCGGCCGTTTGCGTCTGGGCGTCAATAGTAAGGTCGATTTGCCATGGAGTGACATCGGGTTGTTGGTGCTTGAGCGCTGTGAGCACGCGTTCGCGGGGAGTTATATTCATCTTGCCCTCCAATAGCCATATTGAGCGACGATCCAAGTATAAACCTGGATTAGTCGAGGGTAAAGCTCGGGCAGGCAGCATGGGGTCAGATTAATCCGCAGCGAACCGCCAGAACGGCAGCCTGGGTGCGATCTGATACGCCCAGTTTGTGAAAGATGTTTTGCACGTGCGTCTTTACTGTGGTGGGACTCAGGTAATATTTCGCAGCGATCTGTTGATTGGTATTCCCCTCAGCAATCAACTTGAGAATCTCCATTTCACGAGGAGTCAGGCCGCGAATGGCCTCCACATTAAGAGAGGCATGGTCGGGGTGCTGCTGCACATACCTTAACAATTCAGGCAGCAGGGTAGGAGAGATAATTGCTCCGCCTTCCCGAGTCACGCGGATTGCCCGAACCAGCTCTTCGCGTGAAGAGTCCTTGAGAATATAGCCAGAAGCCCCGGAAGCCACGGCTTGCAGCAGATAATCCGGATTGTCGTATAGCGTCACCATAATGATACTGGCAGTCGGTATCTTTTGCTTGAGTTGGGCCAGCGTCGATAGGCCATCCATCCCAGGCATCCGAATATCCAACAAAATAACATCCGGGGCGTATCTGATGGCATAGGCGAGCGCCTGGGTGCCGCTGGATGCTTCACCGATGATAGTAAAATCGGGTTCAGCCTGGAGCATCGCGCGCAGCCCCTCGCGTACGACTAGCTGGTCATCGACAAGCAATATCTTTAACATGCTAGTTATTGTGTATCTGCTGACATGTATTGATTGGGGAATTCGATACGTATCTCCGTGCCTTTGCCTGGCTGCGAATCAATCGTGCAGATGCCTCCCCATAGACGGGCTCTTTCGCGTATCCCAATCAAGCCGATATGCATGCCGGATTGGTCTGCGACAACCTTATCAGGCAGGAATCCGCAGCCCCAATCACGAATTGTAACTACCAGCTTATCAGCCAGGCTCTCCAGGCTGATGGCAAGGCGGCTTGTCCGTGAGTATTTGCGGGCATTGGTAATAGCTTCCTGTATGATGCGAAACAAAGCGGTTTCCATATCTGCGGGCAGCTTGTGCCACTCTGGGGAGATATCCAGACATATATCCCAGCCGGTGTCGGCGGCCGTCTGAGCCGTATATAGCTTCACTGCCTGAACAAGGCCTAGCTCATCCAGCCCTGATGGGCGGAGCTCGTTGATCAGACGCCGTGCTTCACTAATGGCTTGGCGAAGGATGGTGAGTCCCTGGTTCAGCTCTTTTTGTTCAAGCGCCGGGTCGCGCTGTTGCCAGGCTTGTGCCGCCTGCAAATGCTGGTAAGAAGCAACCATCAATTGCACCAGGCCGTCATGCAAGTCGAAAGCCAGTCTGCGGTTATCTTGCTCTTCGTTGCGGATTACCCGCTCGATGAATTCGCGCAGTTGAACTTGGTCCGAATCACAGGCCGCATTACTTTCTCTCATAAACAGATATATGCCCCAGACAACAACGCAAAACCAAGCTTCCGCTAGATCTTGGTGTGCATATCGTAACGTGCGTGGCTAGTGTTGCTTGAGAATCTCTGACAGTTCCTGAACAAATGCAGGGTCTGCGCTCTCCGGAGGGATTATTACCTCGTCACCTTTGCGGATGATGGTAAGCAGATTCTTGCGCTTTTTGGGGCCAAGTCCAAGAAAGCCACGCGGCTTCTCTATGATATAGCAGGTAAGTGTATCGCCATCTAGTTCTGCCCTATACTCAGTTTTGGACAATTTGGCGATCACTTCTGCACTGAATTGCTTCATAGTGCCATGGCTGGCCCAGACATGGATTTTGTGCAATGCATCTTCTTCCATGGATTATCCTCCGTTCATACCCTTGT
>JAJFUJ010000241.1 GCA_021372475.1 Chloroflexota bacterium
CGCATCACCTGGTACTTGCGCAATATGGCTCATGTAGCCGGCCAGTTCGAGCCCAAAGTCGCCGTCGATTGCAGCCCAGGGTGAATTCGGCGGCGGGAACATATTGAAACCGCCGTTGTATATCTCTGCCAGCGGGACACCATCGCTGGCCAGGTCGATTCCGGTGCCAAGGTTGGTGCCGCGCGTCTCAATCGGGTAATCCGGGCACTCTGCGCGAAAGGCGCGCCAAAAGCCCAGGATTTTCTCGCGCACCTGAGGCGCCAGCGTCGTATCGAAGCGCGTACCGTCGAACAAAGCGCCGGTCGTCTTCCACGTCTCGTAGCCGAACCCGAAGCCATTGGAAAACCAGATGTAATCATAGCCCAGGTCTGACAAGAAGTGCTGGCACTGCCTTCCGAGGAACGTGCCAAAAGGGGTATCTTGCGGGATGCCGTGCGGAAAGCCGGCGTACACAGCGGTATCGGCGTTGAGCGTCGCATAGCAGCAGACAAAATCGCCATCGGACATCGTATCCGCCAGGCATATCTCGGGGTGGCGTGTGTACTTGAAGGGCGACTGCGCGAATTCAGGCCCGGGATCAAAGGTGGCGCCGACGCGCACCGGCAGCCCAGTTATGCTGGCGCCCACCTCTTTGATGATGGCAATCATCTCCTTGAGCTTGCCGTAGGTCATAATGGGCGTGTTTTCGGAAAACACTACCGCCCTGCCGTGCAGTGAGACGCCGCGTACACCTTTTTCCGCCGGCTTATGGCGGGTGCTGCCGGCTTGCCCCAGGTAGCGCGCCCACTCGACGCGATCATCCATCCGCCCGCGGTAATCCAGGATTTCGGAGCCGTCTGCCGTCCACAGCATCACCGAAATCATGTCCGCATGGCGCGTCAGGGCATCCCACTGCCGGAATATCTCGTGGGCAACCGTGCGGATATCTTCAGCGCTCATTGTCTTGAAAGGTTTGGGGCTCATCTCCAGCGTAATATTTTTCCAAACCTTGCCCATATGCATCTCCTCGCGAGCGGATAGTTGATACGATGTTAGCTGCTCAAGTTGGTTGTGTCAATCCGATGGCGCGTTAGCGGAGGCAGGGGATATTGTGCTATGATAGTAACTGTAAGGCAAACGGTAAATCCTAATTGGCTGGGGCAGACGTTTGGTGTGCCCAGCTATAAACCAACAGGAGAATTCCACAATGGCACCAGATCGTATCCCTATGCGCGTCGTCCCAGGTTACTATAGTACCACCGCTGGCATCCAAATCGGCACGCAGATGTCGCCGAACGCGACGGATGACGATTTTAAGTTCGCCAGGCAGCTTGGCCTCGAGTGGGCGATGGTCGCCCTCGATAAACCGGAAGACCATACGCTGGAGAACTATCTCGCGCTGCGCAAACGCTTCGAGAGCGAGGGGCTTAAAATCTACCGCCTGGCGGATAATCCGCGCTGCCATAACATGGAAGCAGTTACCCTCAACCTGGAAGGGCGCGATGCCAAAATCGAGCTCTATCTGAACTATATCCGCATGCTGGGCGCAGCCGGCATACACTACTCTACGTATGCCCACATGGGCAACGGTATCTGGAGCACGGGCAGTGAGCCGATCCGCGGGGGCGCGATGGCCAGGGCTTTCCGCCTCAAGGATGCCAAGCAGGGCTGGTGGCTCGATAAAACCTTTGAAGGACCGTTAACCCACGGTCGGCGCTATACCGAGGAAGAACTCTGGAATAACTATACTTATTTTATTAAAAAGGTGGCGCCGGTAGCTGAAGAAGCTGGCGTATTCATCGGCATTCATCCGGATGACCCGCCAGTCTATGACCTGGGGGGCATTCCGCGCTGCATTTTCGGCAACTTTGAGGGCTACAAACGCGCTCTGGAGATTGCCGACAGCCCGAATATCGGCATGTGCCTGTGCGTCGGCTGCTGGCTGGAGGGTGGCCCCCAGATGGGCAAGAGCGTGGTCGATACTATCCGCTATTTTGGCGGGATGGGCAAGCTATTCAAGGTGCACTTCCGCAACGTGACGGAGCCGATGCCGCAGGGCTTTGTTGAGACCTTCCTGGATGATGGTTACGGCGATATGCACCAGGTGATGCACGCGCTGCGCGAGGTCAAGTTCGATGGCGCGATTATCTCGGACCACCTCTGGAATATGGTGGGCGGGCGCTACGCCGCAGAGGGATTGGCGGTAGGCTACATGCGTGGCCTGGTTCAGGCCGTGAACAACGAGTTTGGCGGCGCAGCATGACGGCAGCTCCCACCAGCGCCGTGTTCCCGGAGTCAGCGCCTCACCAGGTTGGGATAAATGCTGCCAGGCTGGAATTGGCCTGTTCCTTTATCGAACGAGAGCTGGCGAGCGGCAGGTTCCCGGGCGCTGCACTGGTGGTAACGCGTAATCAGCGTACGGTGCTGGAACGTACCTGGGGTACCTATTGCAGCACAATGCAGCGGAGTGAACCGTACCATCCCGGCGTATTTACCATGCTCTACAGCTACTCCAAGGTCGTCTCTGCGACGGTCATCGTCATTGCGGCGCAGGACTGCCTGATCGATTACGACCTGCCGGTCTGGCATTACATCCCAGAATTCAAAGGCGGGGGCAAGGAGACGGTCACGCTGCGCCATTTGCTCACACATTCGGCCGGCATCCCCAACGCGCCGTTGGGACCGGTATTGGATGAGGAGGGTTGGCAACGCGCGGTCGCGGTCTGCTGCGCCCACCCGAGCGAGTGGCCGGCCGGCAGCAGGACGGCGTATCACGGCCTCAGCGGCCTGTTTATGGCGGCGGAGGTTGTGCGCCGGGTCAGCGGCCGCCAGAGCTGGCAGGAAATCTGTCGGCAGCGTTTGTTCGAGCCTTTGGGAGCGACACTGAGCTTCACTCCGCCTTCGGTGACTGAGCCTGTGGCGCTGACCCCGCAGCCAGCCGAGCTGCCGTGCGCAATCACACCCACTTCGTTTCCTTTGCTGGGGCACCCAGGAGGCGGCTGCTTTGGCTCTTTGGCAGATACACAGCGCCTGCTCAATCTGCACCTGCTCAAGGGAGCCTGGAATGGCACTCAACTCATCCGCCCGGAGGCGTTTGCCGAGATGCATCGGGTGCAGTATGGCGCGCAGATCGCCGAGGCACTGCGCAAGGACGCTGTTCCGCAACACGAATATTGGGCGTTAGGCTGGCTCACGCGCGGCCGCACAACGACCGGCTGGTTCGGCTTTGGCGACCAGGCGTCGCCTGAGAGCTTTGGCCATGCCGGAATCGACACGGTGATGACGGTTGCTGACCCGCAGCGCAATCTGGCGATTGCATTCGTTACGACGGATTCCCCCAAGCCGTCCGAGGAGACCACACGGCTGCGCAATACCGTCACCAACCTGGTGGTAGCTGCCTGCGAAGAATAGACCCGTTCTTAAGCGAGGTTGAACGATGTTTCGACAAAGTATCACACTGGGCAAGCTGTTCGGCATTCCCATCAAGATCGATGTGAGCTGGATCCTTATCTTTGCCTGGGTGTCGCTCAGCCTGGGCTCGCAATATACACGTAATATATCTGAAGAGACGCCGACAACTCTGGCGTGGGTGGCTGCAGTGCTCACCAGTCTGGCGTTCTTTGCTTCTGTGTTGGCGCACGAGCTGGCCCATTCGCTCATTGCGCGTAAACAAGGCGTGCCTGTGCGTGATATTACCCTGTTTATCTTTGGCGGTATATCGCAGATAACCGATGAGCCCAAGACAGCCAAGGCTGAGGCGGTCATGGCGGGCGTTGGCCCCTTGACCAGCCTGATACTAGCCGCAGTCTTCTATGGCATATACAGGATATTCGGCCTTGTTTCGCCTCTCATCAGGGCGCCCTTGCTTTTCCTGGCAACCGCAAACCTGAGCCTTGGGATTTTCAACCTTTTGCCTGGCTTCCCGCTGGACGGCGGACGTGTGCTGCGTGCCGTATTATGGGGAGCTAAACATGACCTGCGCTGGGCGACCCGTGTCGCCTCGTATGTAGGGCAGGGAGTAGCCTACCTGTTTATTCTCTATGGCATTTTCCTCGCGGCCGGCGGCGACTGGCTGAACGGCATCTGGCTGGTCTTTATAGGACTGTTTCTCGAAAATGCGGCTCGATCGAGTTACTCTCAGTTGAACATAAGTAGTTTGCTGCAAGGGCACACCGTGCGCGAGGTGATGAGCCTGGATTGTGTGCTTTTACCGCAGCAGCTCACCCTTGACCTGGCGGTCGATGAGTATCTTGTGCGGAATCCGCGACGCTGCTACCTAGTGAACGGCCCGAAGGGCATTACCGGTCTGTTAACAGCGCATCGTATCAGCCAGATACCAAAGGATCGCTGGCCGACCACACATATAAGTGAGGTGGTGATTCCTCTTAGCGATGTAAAGTCAGTCACTCCTGAAACTAATCTATGGCAGGCGCTGCAGCAGATGACCAGCGAGGGAGTTAATCAACTGCCAGTGCTGGCTGAAGGCGAGCTTGTCGGCATGCTCACCCGCGACAAGCTGCTCACCTTTATCCGCGACCAGTCAGCATTGCTCGGTGGTGATCGAAAAGGACAGTGGTAGATTCGGGGTGGGTATGCAGATAGCTTGACATATCCCCTTCGCTGTTTTATGATGTGTTCAATGATGGTTCGTGTCTCGATAGGAGGTTTTGTGAGCGAGCGCTTTGATTTTAATGAAGACTATATGAATGTACCTGCGGCTGCTGTAGATGCGGATCCAGCCCAAACCATGCGCGAACTCATGTTCAGGGTGAGTAAACTAGAGCAAGACCTGGCGAACCAGGAAGCAACTGCAGAGGGGGAAACGGCCGAAATAATGCGCGATCTCGTGAGTCTTTCGGATGAGCTGAATGGGATCGTGCAACGTTGGGGCATCGCTACCAACGCTCAGGAAGCTGCTCTAGTGCGGGCGATCGTGGGGTTGGGACGTAAGCTGCAGCAAATCCTAGCTAAACAGGAAGTCAAGCCACTGGCGGTCGTTGGCCAACCGTTGAACCCGCAGACGTGTGATGTGGCAGCGAATGAGGCATCGACGGCCGTGCAGGCCAACACGGTGCTGCGTGAGATAGAGCCTGGCTACACCTGGAAGAACGGTTTATTGCGCAAGGCGCGCGTTGTAATCAGCACAAGGCCTGGGAAATAACTAACCATGTCTGTGCAAGAGGAGCTTGCCATGAACCAGCGCACGATAACCTGCCCTTTTTGTGCAAGCCAGGTATCGGGCGATAGTACCATATGCCCGGGCTGCCAGGAAGATCTGGCCGCTCTTGCGCATCTCGAATATGCTGACATGATTTACTACAACCAAGCTCTGGCCATGGCCAAGGAAGGGCGCCTACGCGAGGCCAAGGCAGAACTGATCGAAGCACTCACGGCTAACCACAGCTTTGGGCCGGCTTTTGCCTTATTGGCGAAAGTGAACGTGCACGAAGGGGATTGGGAGCACGCTAAATCAAACGTCAAAAAGGCGCTCAGCCTGATGCCTTCTGATGACGCCGTGGTAAAGCTGGCGGATGATATCGTGAACGCTGCGCCGGCGCTCAGCCCCCGCGAGACGGTAGTTCAAGCGCCGCTTCCGCCTGATGAAGAGTCGACGATTCCTCAAACAAGCATTGAGGAACCAGAACAAGCGGAAGTGGATCAACCTAGTGCAGAAGAGCAAGCTCAAATTGTCAAGCCGACGCCCGAGGAATACATACCCGAGCCAACGAAACCTGCACGAGTAACGTTAAGCTCCAAGAGCCGTCTGATTACAGAACACGCTGATACAGATGATATCGCTTCTCTTTCGGCGCCGCTCCCGTGGGTCGCTCGAGCGGAGACAGCGTCTGCGCGGGCCAAACAGGCGCCGCGCGTCGTCCAGGAAAGTACGCCGCTGGACGCAAGTCCGACTGCCAATCCTGAGCAGGCAGCCGAGCAGGAAGATCATGCTCCACCAACACCTTCACACCCCCAAGAGGAGCAGCAACCGGAGCGCGAGCAGCCTTCCCTCGGCAGCGTCGGCGCGTTGCTGCCTCAGGACCCTATTTTGCGCACGGTCGGGATGGGCATCCTCATTACTATCGGGCTGGCATTCATCATCCGTACCTTGAGCGGCGAAGATTAATCCCTGATAGGAGTGCATCGGTATGACAACTTCCAGGCAAATAGTTGATGACTTGCTGCGTGGGCGTCGTGCGGAGCGTGTCGCGTTGATGGACGGCCCGTGGCCTGATACCATTATGGAATGGGTCAAGCAAGGGTATCCCACGGAGAAAGTATATAAGGATGTTGGTGACCAATCCTGGGATCCTGCGGACGGCCGCTGGTATGACGTAACCCAATCCGGTGAGTATGTGCAGCCGGTCTCCGTGTGGAAGCATTTTCAATATGACATGGTCGGGGTAGGCGGTTGGTTCGACTGGGTGCCGATGCGCGGCTACGACGAATTGGTCAGCGAGACCGCCGACTGGTCGGTGCGGCGCAACGGCGCGGGCGCAGCTCTAAAATATTGGAAGCACAAGAGCGGCACACCGGAGCATATCGATTTTACCATGATCTCGCGGGCAGTCTGGGAGGAAAAGTACCGTCCTTTCCTGCTCGATTTCGACCCTGAGCGCACCGACCTCAAACCCCAGCGTGAGGGACTGCGCGAGACGCGCGAGGCCCAAGTTTGGAGCCATTTTGGGCACATGTTCATCTGGGAGATGATGCGCCAGAGCATGGGCGATGTGACGATGTATGAAAGCCTGGTGCTCGACCCAGACTGGATTCACGACTATAACCGCGTCTACACCGATATGTTCAAACGCTATTTCACCTACCTGTTCGAGCAGGTGGGCATCCCCGATGGCATCTGGCTGTACGAGGACTTGGGTTATAAAAATGGCCTGTTTGCCTCACCTCGCGTGTTGGCAGAGGTCGTTTTCCCCTACTATACCGAGCTGAATGCCTTTTTCCACAGCTACGACCTGCCGGTCGTGCTGCATTCCTGCGGCAGCACCGCTGAAGCGCTGCCGATGATTGTTGCCGCGGGTTTTGACGCCGTCAATCCCATGGAACGCAAAGCCATCAACAATGATCCTTTTGTCTTCGCTGAAAAATATGGTGACAAACTGGCCTTTGTGGGTGGTTTGGATGCCCGGGTTTTTGAGACAAACGATCGGGACATTATCAGGAAGGAAGTGGGCGAATATATCGACGGTATGAAGGCACGCGGTGCACGCCTGGTCTTTGCGACCGACCATTCGATATCCCCCAACACACATTATGACAGCTATCTATACGCCTTGCGGGTGTATCGCGAGCACATGCTCTACTAGCAGCCTCTTTTAGACTAGGCATGGTACCCTCGAAAGCTGTTGCGAGCATATGATGAATAATATAGATTGACAAACTAACTTATTTGGAGAGGAAAACGTGGCAGCATTTGGTAAAAACGACTTGTTTGTAGCTCCGATGGGCAACGATAGCTGGTCTGGCACATTGGCTGCACCAGATGAGAGTGGAAAGGATGGCCCCTTCGCTACTATTGCGCGCGCGAAGACTGAAATGTGCGCGCGCAAGCGCGCCGGTTGTTATGAAGGGCCGCTGACGATCTGGATTCGCGGCGGGCGTTATTTCCTGCGGCAGCCTTTGGTCTTCGAAGCGCAGGATGCTGCACCGGTTACCTACGCGGCTTATCCCGGGGAAACACCTATATTGGACGGCGGCATGGCTATCAACGGCTGGCAGGTTGGCGCAATCAACGGCCAGGTGGCATGGGCAGCCGATTTACCACAATTGGGCGGTTCAGTTGTGGTGCCGCACCAGTTGTTTGTCAATGGGCAACGCCGACCGCGCACCCGCCTGCCCAAAGATGGATTCTATTGGATTAAGGGGGTCGTTGATGAAGGTTGGGAGCATTTTATCAACCGGGTGCCGCCCTCTCATAGCTTTTACGTGCAGCCTGGCGATATCCAGGCCTGGCAGAACCTACAGGATATCGACGTCGTGGCGCCGCATTACTGGATAGAGGAACGCCTGCCACTTGCCAGTTTTGACCCGACAACCAACCTGGCAACAAGCACGCGACGCAGCGCCTTTGGGCTTAAAGACGATTGGGCTGACCGATTGGCCAGGTACTATGTTGAGAACGTACGCGAGGCGCTGCTCGAGCCGGGGCAGTGGTATGCTGACCGCCGGGAGCGCAAGCTCTATTATCTGCCCAAAGCAGGCGAAAAGATCGAGGGTATAGAAGCCTTTATCGGGTTAGCCACGCAATTGCTCATCCTGAAGGGTGATCCCGATAACAACGCCTATGTCGAATATCTGCGCTTTGAGGGGCTGACATTCGAACACACCGAGTGGCAGCAGCCGGATATCTTCGTTGAGCAACCAGGTATGCAGAAAGCGAACCTGGCCTCCTCCAACCAGGCGGCGCAAGCGGTGCCGGGCGTTATCGAGTTGGTGGGGGCGCGCTACTGCGCGATCGAAAATTGCACGCTGGCACACATCGGCTGGTATGGCATCGAACTGGGCGACGGCTGCATCGGCAACCGCCTGGTGGGCAACACCATCACCGATATGGGCGCTGGCGGCATCAAACTCAATGGTTCGGACGCGAGCGGGACGTTGTGCCGGCGCACCGGCAACACCATAATCACCGATAACCTCATCTGCGACGGCGGCATTATCTTCCATGCTGCGGTTGGGGTCCTTTCAAGGCACAGCTTTGGCAATATGATAAGCCATAACCATATCCACGATTTGTTCTATACTGGCATTTCAGTCGGCTGGGTGTGGGGCTATGCTGACAGCGTCTCCAAAAACAATATCATCGAGAAAAACCATATCCACCACTTGGGCAAAAAGCTGCTCAGCGATATGGGCGGCATCTATCTGCTGGGGGTCGCGCCCGGCACCGTGCTGCGCGGCAACCTTATCCACGACATCGACAAGTGGAATTACGGCGGTTGGGCGATTTACCCCGATGAGGGCAGCTCGCACGTCCTGATCGAGAACAATATCGGCTACAACACCTCGAGCCAGCCGTTCCACCAGCATTACGGCATGCGCAACATCGTGCGCAACAACATCTGGGCTTTTGGGCGCGAAGGTCAAGCGCGCACTAGCAAGGCGGAAGGGCATCAACAGCTCATCTTTGAGCGCAACATCGTGCTGACCGACGGCCAGCCCACGATTGTCGGTGGCTATCCCGGGATCCTGGCCAAGCGCGATATCTGGAGCGACCAGAACTTGTTCTGGGATATCAGCGGCCAAGCTCCAGTCTGCGCCGACGTGCAGACGGACGAAAAAGCTGTACAGTATAACTATACCGTGTATACGATGGCTGACTGGCAGGCCATGGGGTTCGACCTGCATTCGATTATCGCCGACCCCAAATTCAAGGATGCCCGCAACGCTGATTTTACCCTCGCAACGGATTCGCCGGCATTGGCGCTGGGATTCGTGCCGTTTGACCTGTCCGAC